>JAHFPE010000115.1 GCA_023261345.1 Candidatus Woesearchaeota archaeon | reverse complement strand
AACAAAAACTCGGTTGCTCGGATCTATCAGCGGGCTAAAGCCCACGGTTTTACGCGCCTCGCCACACAGCGAGTTTTTGGGATTAAAAATTTCGCACTAAAGTGCGAGGTTTTAGACTCTGTGAAATTTTTAATAAATATCTTATTTTGTTTACTTAATCACTTGACCGGTACGTCGTCGCAGTTTTTCTTTTGATGAAACTTTTCTTTTTTAAAAAAGAAAAGTTTAAATGATCGTTTCTCTGCTCTGCGTCGTAGTTAAAAAAAGTAAAGTTGTTTCTTTTTTACTTCCATTTTCCTAACTCTGTTTGTCCTTCTTCTTCTATGTTGATGTTTAGTACGTCGAATATGCGTTGTACTCCTGGGATTATTTGGTTGTTGATGTAGTAGTCTGCATCATATGTTTGCGCTTCTTCTGGGAGTTGTACTCTGTCGCGTATTCTGCCAGTTCCTGGTGTTATGATGTAGCGGATGATCGTTCCTTTGCCTACCTGAAGTCCTCGCTCTTTCATGCGGTGTGCAGCTGCGACGTGTGGTCCTTGGTTTTCGTATGTGTCAAGGTTTCTTTGGAGTTGTGTTGAAATGATGAGTTTTGAAAGTGGTATTTTGTTTTGGCGCAATTGTTGTATGATATTCTTGACATACACTGCCGCAGTTTTTCCTTCTTTGTTTGTGAGTACGCGTTTGATGATTTCGCGCTGTACTTCTTTTGCAAGTATGCTCCAGTTTCTTCGTACTGCTTCGAACCCGCGGATTTTGAGTGTTCCGTTGTCATCAAGTAATGCATATTTTTTTTTCGCGCCTGTTTCTCCTGCTTTGATTGGGACAAAAAGTGCTGATGCGTAGTGTCCTTCGTAATCAAGTTCCATGAGTTTTGGTAAGTCGATGTTGATTGTGTCTTTGAATGTGAGTGCGTCTTGTATTGTTCGTCCGCCAAGTTGTATAAAGACGCTGTCTGTGTCGCTGTAAAGAACGTTGTATTCGTTATGTTGTGCTGCTGCAATTGTTTTTTTGATGTATTGTCTTGCCCATGCTGTTGTGCTTTCTGCGCATGGAAAACAGTACCATCTTGCGGGTGCGAATGCGAGGTAGCCGTAGAATGCGTTGGCAAGTACTTTGAGTGCTTCGCTTCTGCTTGCAAGAAGTGGATCAGTTGTTTTGCTTGTTTTTTGATTTTTGGTTGATTGTTCTTTTTCTGGTTGTTCTTTGGCTAATTGTTCTTTTGTTGCTTGTTTGAGTAATTCTTTGATTCGTGCTCTTCGTGTGATAAGGTTTTCAATAATGCTGCTAAGGAATCCTTTTCGTTTTTGCAATACCAGTACTTGAATCCTTCTACAGGTGCATCATCAAGTCCTTCGCAGCATGTGCAATTGAGTGTTCCTGGGCTAATGTTGTGGCTTGCAATAATGCTTGGGTAAAGACTTCTGTAGTCAAATACGACAATGTCTGTGTAAAGTCCCGGTGTTGGTTCGTATACAAATGCTCCTTTGAGTCGTTGTTGTTTTCTTGCACGTTCTTCTGGAAAGTTTGGTTTGTTTGGTGCCATTTCTCCTGCAAGGCCAGCTTGGCGTATGCAGTACCATTCGACAAGTTGGGAGAATGACATTCTGTTTATGTCAAGGAGTGGTTGTCCGATAATTTTGACAAGTTCTATGATGTTTGGTAAGACTTTTTGGCACAGGTCAAATGTGAGTTTTGCATCTTGCAAGTTGTAAAGGCAGTATTGTTCGAGGAGTTCTGGTCTGTTATCCCATATGCGTGCGAGATTTTCAAGATCAACATCATGTTTGTGACTTCCGAGAAGTTCAGCGCTAACAGCGTCGAGTGTGAAGACATCTGTTCGCATGTTTCTTCCGATGACTCTGCGAATAAACCGAAATACGTCCCAGTGTGTGATTCCTGTTATGTCTGCTGTCCCTTGGGCTCCTTCTCGTACAATCATTTCAGAATGGTCAAGTCCGAGTTTGAGTTTGATGCCGAGTTTTTCACATCGTGTTTTAATAAATGGTAGATCAAATCCATCTGAATAGTATCCTGCGATCATGTCTGGTTTGTACTCTTCAACGAGATGTGCGAAATGTTCGAGGAGTTCTATTTCTGAATTCACAAAGTCAATGTCTTTGCTTGTTGTGTGAAAGCGTTTCCAGCATATTTGTCGTTTGAATCCATCTCCATACACTGCGAGCATGATAATGGGGTGTTGGGACGCGTCAATGTTTTTTCCATTCGGGTTGTAACATTCAATATCAATGGCAAGAATTCTTGGGTTATGAAGTGTTTGTTCTTGTTCAACTGGAGAAATTTTTTCTGCTTCAAAAACTGGCACTCTTGATTGTGCTGTGATCCATGTTCCTTCTGCTGTTGTGAGTGTGAATGGTGTGATTCGTTTGTCGATGAGGTATCGTCTGTGATATTTAATGTCGTACTCGTGTGTTTGTCCGAGTTGTTTCGTAAGTTCTCGAATTGCAGGAACTGATTTTGGAAGGTTAGTAAAGATTTTTATCGCGTGTACTTGATGTTCATTCTTGTTGATTGTTACATCTTCTGTTCCAGTTACAACAGCGTTTTCTGTTTTGAATGTTCGAATTGTTGTTTTGATTTCTCCCAAGTTTGCGCCCGGTGGGGCAATAAGGTAAAAGTATGGTTTGAATGTTGGATCTCGAACACAAATTTGCTGTCCATCAAGTGTTCTGCCGAATAGGTGAATGACTGCACTTCCGTGAAGAACTGTATAGCCAATGTCAATGGGAAAAAAGGTGATGGTTGTCATGTGAAATAAAAGCCGCTTCGTGAATATAAAGGTTGGTTTAACTTTTACTACTCGTAAAGTATGTTCTAAAGTATGGTTATCGCACTTGACTCGCAGTATAATCTCCTCTCAAAATAAACGACAAGAGATATTTATATATGAGTTATTCAAATTCCTGTTTATGAAGCGTGTTTCGTCTCATGTTGTTCCTTTTGAGTTTTTGTTGTTTGCGTGTTTGTTTGTGATTGTTGGGATATTTTTTCTTTCTCACGTTAATGTGTTCTCGAATGTGACTAACGGGGGAGGTGCGATAACTCAACCTGAAAGTGACATGAGCAGTCCTAGTTCAACTGCGAGTGTACCTGTTTCTGCGTGGACATTTAATAGTGTGCACGGAATGGCGTTTGGTGTTGCCTCTGATGCAGGTGGAAATGTGTATGCTGCGGGGTATCGGGTAAGAAGTGGGACTGATTTTGAAGGATACGTTGTGAAACTTTCGAGCGCGGGTAGTGTTGTTTGGGAGCATAGTTTTAATCCTTCAGCAGGACCTGATTTGTTTGGTGGTGTAGGAGTTCTTCCTGACGGTAGAGTTCTTGTTGTTGGTAATCAGGAGGGTGGTTCTGCTGCGATTGCTGAATTATTGAGTTCTTCTGGTGCTGTTGTGTGGACACAGAAATATGTGTATCCGTTACTTTCTGGAACAACTGGTGCTGTTGGTTTTACGTCAGTTACTTTTGGTGAGGGTGTTGATGCTGGTTTGGCGTTCATTGCTGGGAGGGATGGTGCGGGTAAGGGGGAGTGGCGTGTTACAAAGGTTTCTCTTGCCGATGGTAGTTCGCAAAAAAGTGTTGCATTTAATCCATCTGAATTGGAGGATATTGATCCATGTCTTGGTGAGATCGCATGGGGAATTAAGTACGTGAATGGATTTTTGTATGTGTCAGGATTTGAAGCACGTAACGGTTGGGTGGTGAAGAAGTTACGCGCTGAAACACTTGAAGAGGAGAAGTCAGTAGTATTCCGTGGGGGTTGTCCATGGG
>JAHFPE010000114.1 GCA_023261345.1 Candidatus Woesearchaeota archaeon | reverse complement strand
TGCAATAAATTCAAACGTGCTAAACTCATACTGCATCATATCTATCCTCATCCACTCTCTTTTATTTAGTTTATCTAGTCATGGTGTTATTTAAACAGAGTGGATGATTCGTCCACCTCGTTTATAATACCCCGCCACTTCGAACGCACACATGGTTCATGCCAGCACTCCTGAAACAATACTTCACCTTGAGAACGTCTGGAAGATTTATCATATGGGCGAAGTAGAAGTTCCTGCATTACGCGGAGTTAGCGTTGACATCAAAAAAGGAGATTTTGTTGCAATAATTGGACAATCTGGAAGCGGCAAGTCAACAATGATGAATTTAATGGGTTGCCTTGATATCCCTTCTCGAGGAAAAATTTCATTACGAGGACAAGACATTAGCAAACTAGGCGAATCTGACTTATCATCATTACGAGGCAAAACTATTGGATTTATTTTTCAACAATACAATCTTATTCAATCAATGACTGCAGTTGAAAACGTACTCTTGCCCCTTGACTTCCTTGAATATGACGAACTTGCAGCAGCAAAACGTGCACGAGAACTCTTAACTACAGTTGGACTTAGCGACAAAATGAATTATCGCCCCACACAATTATCTGGCGGACAACAACAACGCGTCTCAATTGCTAGAAGCTTAGCTTGTAATCCAGATATTATTCTTGCAGATGAACCAACTGGCGCACTTGATAGCAGCACAGGCAAAGACTTACTTGACATGCTCACTCGTTTATGGAAAGAAGGAAAAACAATCATCATGGTCACACACGATCTCAATCTTGCAACATATGCCAGAACAACAATTCAACTCAAAGATGGAGAAATCACGAAAATAACTCAGAACTCAGAGGTGAAACAATGAAAAAACAAACGATTATACTGAGCATATTCTTCACACTAATAATAACGTTTGTGATGAGCGGGACTTACACAAGAGCAGTGCTAGTACCTCCAGTTGAATTACAAACAAGTCTTGTAAACCAAGAACCTGACCCTGCAATCGCAGGAGACATTTTCGAAGTACGACTAAACTTACAAAACATCGGCGGCATTGACGCAAATGATGTGATGGTTGAACTTGCACCGGAATATCCCTTCTCACCAGTTGCTGGTGAAGGACTCATTCAACACATAGGTTCAGTGCAAGCATACCAAGGAAGCGACACAGAACATATCAAAACGGTCAAGTACAAACTACGAGTAGATAGAGACGCAACCGCAGGAAGTTATGCCCTCAACATTTGGACATATGAAAATGGTTCTTACGCAAAAGTACAAAAAAGCTTTTCTGTTGCTGTAAAAAGCAGAGAGAACGCAGAAGTAATTCACATAGACAAGACAAACCTCATCCCCGGAAAACAAAACAGTTTAGTTTTTAGAATCAACAACGTCGGTAATGCACCACTAAGAGATTTGACATTTCACTTTGAAAATGACGGCAATATCATACTTCCTGTTGGAAGCGACAACACAAGATACATAAAATACATTGACATCGGAGGAAGTGAAGAAATCGAATACCAAGTTGTTGCTGATTCAAACGCAGCACCTGGCCTTTACAAACTTAATCTCTATTTGACATATCAGAACTCACTTAATTCCTCACCAACAACAATCACAACAATTGCCGGAATTTACGTAGGTGGAGGAACTGACTTTGATGTTGCATTCTCAGAAAGCGCAAACAACCAAGTCTCATTTAGCATTGCAAACATCGGAAGCAATCCAGCAAGTTCAGTCTCAGTAATGATACCTGAACAACGCGGTTGGCGAGTTGCAGGATCAAATGCCGTAATTATCGGAAATCTCAACAAAGGAGACTACACTGTTGCAAGCTTTAAGTTACAACCTCCAAATTCCACGCGCCAAGCAGGTTCACCTCGGCAAACACTCAACGGAGGAAACCAAGGAAATAACAATGCATACAATACAGACAACACAAGCAACCAAGATCGAACAAATGAGAGATTTACGCGAAGTGCAAATTCAACTAGTGATTTACTTACATTTCAAATCGCATACACCGATACCATGGGCGAGCGACGAGTTGTTGAGAAACAATTGAAACTCTCTGCACAAAACCTTGCAACAGACACGAACCAAGCAGCACGCGCGTCTTCAAACCAAAGTTTCATTTCAACATACGGTTGGTACATTGCTGGACTACTTGCGATACTTCTTGGAGTATATTTGTACCGTGAAAAAAAACAATGGCTCTTGCTGCAGCTCAAACGAAAGAGCTAACATCAATTCACAAACCATTTCACGCAATTAAACTACGAGAACAGTATGAAACCAAAAAAATGCTTTGCACACGCACTCAGTTTAGTTGTACATAGTAGACTCCGCAGCTGGCTCACAATCATTGGAATTGTCATTGGCGTTGCTGCAGTCATTGCCATTGTTTCAATAGGAGAAGGACTGCAAGAATCCCTTAACAGCCAACTAACTGGCCTTGGCGGAGATATTGTCACTCTCGCAGCAGGATTCTCTCGAGGAGGCAATGTCTTTGGACAACGAGGCGGAGGAGGGGGAGGCGGAGGAGGAAGTAGCCAAGCAACAACAAAAGAAATCGTGCTTACAAGAGCAGATGTGCAGACACTGCGCGGAATTCCTGACGTCTTACTGCTTGATACAAATATTCGCGGAAGCGCAAAACTCACTTACTTAGGAAAAACAGGCACAAGCTCTGTAACTGGAGTTGACCAAAAAACTTGGTCACAAATCACAACCGCAAAAATAAAAGACGGACGATTCCTAGATTCTGCAGACCAAAACGTAATTGTAATTGGGGGACGGCTCGCAGCAACATACTTTAGTTCACCAGTAGGAATTAACAAGATGCTCACAATTGAAGGAAGTTCATTTAGAGTTGTTGGCATACTTGATGATGAAAGCACACAAGTTTACATGCCACTTGCTCTTGCATACCAAGTTCTCAAAGATAAACCAAAAGACCAGTTCGATAGCATCGTCATCAAAATACAAGATGAAAACCTCCTTGAAGAAACAATGGCAAAAATCGAAAGCAAACTCTTAATTTCTCGTCATGTAACATCTACAAAAAAAGATTTTTCGCTCTCATCGAGCAAGCAAGTTCAACAAGCAAGAGCAGACACGCTAAGTTCAGTAAACACCTTTTTGCTTGCAATTGCAGCAGTCTCCCTAATAGTTGGTGCTGTTGGAATTGCAAACACCATGTTCACATCAGTACTTGAAAAAACAAAAGAAATAGGAATTATGAAAGCAATCGGCGCACGCAATCAAGATATTCTTCTCATCTTTTTGCTTAACTCCGCACTCATTGGACTTGTAGGTGGAGTCATTGGCATCATCCTTGGCGGAGCACTCTCAAGTGTTATACCCTCGCTCATCGGAAGCATACCAATACTTAGCAGAGGCGGAACAATCGTATCACTCAATTCAATACTCATGGCGCTCGCAGTCTCTCTTGGAGTTGGAATTCTTGCAGGAATTATTCCCGCATATCAAGCATCAAGATTACGACCAGTAGATGCGCTACGATACGAATAAGAATCGAAAGTTCGCTCATCTTCGAATTCTTTCACAGAAGAATCTCAAACTATGAACAACTCGAAAAGTCTCACGCAACCATTTTTACTGCTGCTTCAAGACTACGAACAACACACTCTTCACGCGACCTCATATCTGGAACAAATGGAACTCCAAGTAATTTCTGAACTGCAAGAATATAACGCACTGCAATTAATGCACGCTCTTCATTCGTGTACTGATTCGTTCCACTCGAAATACCACGCGCA
>JAHFPE010000113.1 GCA_023261345.1 Candidatus Woesearchaeota archaeon | reverse complement strand
ATCAGCTTCTTTCTTGGCAAGCTCGACAAGTTCAGACACGCTTCGGTTTCGCAAATACCCGCAATGGTCGTAGCATCTTCTCACCACATCCAGCAGTTCAGATAGTTTCTCTGCATCATTCATTGCTTGTTTTCCCTCTAAATGTTTATATAGTTGCGTATCTGATCCTTGTCATGCAAGACCGAATTTACAATCTTATTGTTGAACAAAATGATGTAAGTTGGAAGACATTGTTGTACGACTTGATTCGTTCTGAGGAAATGAATGCCTGGGACATTGACATTTCCTTGCTCACGCAAAAATACATTGAGCGAGTGAACCAACTGCAAAGCGCTGACTTAAAACTGCACGGCAAAGTGCTTCTTGCAGCAGCAATGCTTTTGAAAATAAAATCCAAACGCTTGGTAGGCGATGATTTAAACGAGTTTGATCGCTTACTCTCATCAGGAGAAACACAACAAGAACAGTTTTATGACGAACTCGAGCAAGAATTGCAAGCCGGCGAACAAAAAGCAATGGAAAACATTCCAGAACTCACCCCGCACTTTCCTTTGCCACGGAGCAGAAAAGTATCTGTGTTTGACCTTGTGAAAGCGCTCGAGAAAGCTCTTGAGGTAAAGCATCGTCGAGTGTTAAGGAACATGCCGGCAAAGCAAATGCACGTTCCAGAAATGAAGTTTGACATCACAAAAGCAGTGCAGGAAATACTGTTGCGAATCACGAGCTTGTTTGGAGCAAAAGGAAGCCTGGTGTTTACTGACTTGCTGCCATCAAACGAACGACGAGACAGAATTTACACATTCCTTCCGTTACTGCAGCTTGCCAACCAGCGCAAAATTGATTTGGAACAAGCAGAACCGTTTGGAGAGATCAAGATAGCGTTGGTCAGCGAGAAGACAGATTTGCAAACAACGTGAAGAAGTAAAGGAGTGTCGTTAGCTCATTTTTTTCTCGAATCGTTGCACATCAGTTCCCTGAACCAACAAGTAAACAAGGGTTGTGTACTTGCTTCCAACATTATGCACAAGAGTACTCCCTACTTGCACACTTGCTGGAGCGTGGCTGTGACCACAAAAATGTAGTGTTGCTTTGTTTTGCACACTGTCCGCAAGTCTTGTGGTTCCAGCATACGCATCCATGTTGTCTTGGAAATAATTTGGCGGGTGGCCAACAGCTGCTCGTACAGGAATCGTGTGAGAAATAGTTACGAGTGCTTTGCCAGCTGGAACGCTTTGTATTTGATCAGCAAATCTTCGAAGCAATTTCGCAACAACACTCGCATGTGTATCTGTTTCCCAATCGCAATAGCGCTGATCGTTTGAAACAAGTCCCTCGGGAAAAACAGGGGGGCTTCTTAGTGATGCATCATAATGCCCGTACGTTCCAACAATGACACCACTTGCAAGACTCAGAGTGGTTGTTTCAAGATCCACTATGTCTTCCGTCCCAGCAAGTTCAGGAAGTTGCTCTAACAAAACAGTCCAGCTTGCATCTTTTTGCGTAAAACCAGGTGCGCGAACCCACACGTCGTGATTACCGCTGACTAGGCCAATAGGGCAGGAGAATGTCTTGCGAAGAAAGCGATAGAGCAGTTTGTGGTGTGGAAGTCCTGGTGCGTATTCTGCATTGTCGCCAGCAAGAAGAAGGCAATCAATTTGTGAAGCATGTTCGCGGGCAACAGTTTCAAGAACACTCTCCTTCCAACCAGACAGTCTGGTGGTCTTTGTATAATCCATGTGTAAATCTGCAAGAACCACTAAGCGCATGCGTTTTTTTATGTGTTGCTCTTTATAAAAATCATGTTCCCCTCCGGCTTAAACAACAATCTCTTCTCTTACTTGTTCTAAAAACGTATAGAGAAATCTTGTTCGTTTTTCTGCCAATTTTTTCGCTGTTTTTGTATTCATTACATCAGTTACTTTCAGTAATCTTTTGTAAAACAAGTCCAACGCGTAATTGTCCGGCATTCTTTTCTCGCAGAATGGATCTTCAGGATTGTAGAATTTTCTCTTCATTTGACCTGTAGAGCAGAAGGTTCTCATGATGGCAATTGCTCCTGTTGCTTCTAATCTGTCTGCGTCCTGGACTATCTTTGAATCCAAGCTCTCCGGCCTAATTCCTGCGCTGTACGCGTGTTCACGTATTGCCGTTTCAACTCTCCTCACTTTTTCCTGAGGATAGCATGAGATTCCTTGCATTATTTTTCTGACGACGACCGCGCTTTCCTCAGCTGCTGATTTTGATCTTGGATCGTCTTTTGAATACGTAACAACATCGTGAAAGAGTGCTGCAGGAATGATGACTTCTAAATCTCCTCCTTCAAATCGAACAAGATACTCTGCATTGCTCAAGACTCGTAAAGCATGATCTATATCATGTGCTGGATCATCTTCACGTATGTTCAGTCTTGCTTTTTCTATGAGCAGTTCTCGTAAGGTTTGCATCTTACCACTCTGCCGCCTTTCTCATCCTGCTCAGAAAGCTAGCAGGATAGTTCAAATAAATAGTTCCGCCGCTTGCTTTTTCATAAGAGTCTTGAATCCATGTAGTCAAATCTTCAGTTCCTTTATCAAAAGCGGCTTGTGGTTCATATCCTTCTTCTCGGAATCGTTCATATGCCGATCGTGCTTTTGTAAGAAGACGCTGATAAAAGCTTTTTCCATCTACAACTTCTTTTTTTTCATCATCTATCTTGCATCGATCTACCCACGCAATAAATTCGACTTCAATCTGTTCTACCGATCCAATCCTTCTGTAGAGAGAATTGAATTCTTTAGCATACTTTCTTTTTTTGGGATCAATGGCTTGTTTTACGAATGGTTGGCTTTTTACTGGATCTGCATTTCTTTTTCTTTCCGAGATTATTTGATGAATTGTTCCTTCAAGATTTTTCATGTTGATCACCTGCTGACTGGAGTCGAGACATTTCTTTAAACTTTTTACCAGAAAAAGTTGAGATAAAAACCAAAAAGCTTAAATAAAGTGAAGAATCAGTAAAAAACACCATGAGAGAGCTTAATCAAGCAGAGAAAAAAGTATTAACTTTACTCGAAGAAAATTGTCGGCTTCCAGCAAATCAAATCGGCAAGATAACGCGACTTTCTCCAGAGGGAGTTTTAAAAATCATCAAGAGACTGGAAGAAGCACGAATAATAACGCGATTCAATACGAAAATAAACTATTCGCGCACAGGATATAGCATATACGCTGCCCACATCAAACTGTCACGATTGAACAATAAACTCATGAACGAAATAAGAGACATAATTGCAAAACACAAAACATGCTCATGGTACTTGTTCTGCGAAGGAGAATATGACCTCTTGCTTAGTTTCAAGATACTTTCTGAAACAGACAAGATTGATATGAATGAATTGCTTTCGGAAATCGCGGACAACATTTTAGAAAAAGAGATTTCTATAGTTCTTCACGCTTTTGAAATAAGCAAAACATTTCTCGATCAAGAACACACACAAAAAATCTTCCCCGTTTTTAGCCATGATTTGGAAAAAACAGACTTGTCTGATGAAGAAGTAAAGATTCTGAACATTCTTAAATCAAACTCAAGAGAAACTATCCTGAACATGTCACAAAAGGTTAAGCTTAGTGCACGAGTTGTGTCAGATAAAATAAAAAAGCTAGAAAAATCGCAAGTAATCTCTGGATTCAAAACAAAAATTAATACTGCTGCATTACACTTCCAACCTTGTGTTGCCTTATTCATTCTCGGAAGACATACTGACCAAGAGTTCAGAAAGTTCATGACCTACTCTCAAAACAAAAAAGGAATTAGTTATTTCGTACACCAGATTGGAAAATATGATGTTGAACTAA
>JAHFPE010000112.1:2700-3836 GCA_023261345.1 Candidatus Woesearchaeota archaeon | reverse complement strand
GCATAGCAAGAAGGATTTTCATATTCATTCGTTCACACCCCGCACTTTTTTTCATGTGCTACCTTGCTGCAACAACCACCCCTATTTATATTTTACTATTCTGCAATGGTCATATCGTACTTAGAAGTAGTGTAAGAATCTTGCAGTTTGCTCTCGTGTACAGCAGAATTTTATCACATCTCGACTCAAACGCAAGTTTAACATTAACTTCGTCCAACTAGAACACCAACGATAAACGACACTCCTGCAGCGAGCATACCAATAACAAGCAAACGTATGCCTGCGCGAACTGCATTTTCTTTACTGAGACTTCCTCGTATGAATCCAACGACGTAAAGTACAATAGCACTCGTTATCACGCTTGTAACTGCGCCTCCAAACCAAAAAGCGATCAGTGGAACAAGAGAGCCAATTACGCTTGCAAGACCAACCATTATTGCATCAAGAAAAGGATTGTTGTAATCGATCGGAGCTTTTTTGTAAAACGACGCTGCTGCATCCATACTTGTAAAGGCAACTGCTGCCATGCTAACTGACTCTGCTGCAGTTGCAACGAGTCCTGTAAGAAGCACTGTATGCAAGGGTTGTGTTGCACCAACACCGAGCACAATCCCAAGCACGTTCACAAGACCGTCTTGACCTCCAAGAATAATATCACGAAAGAATATTCTTCGTCGCATACTCTGTGAGCAAGAGTGTATGTTTTAAATACTCTTTGAAATACAACCTTTAAAAGTAGACTTCTTCTCATAACTTCCATGGAAGACCCTAACAAATACTTTCAAAGAATAGACGTTTGTTCCTTCTTCGCCCATGAGTTCGAGAAGCGCGAGTGTCCTGGAGAAGAATTCGAAATATTGTTACGTTCGGCAAGGATTACATCTCTCAAAGATTTAAGAGTAGTTGATCTTGGTTGTGGGGCCGGATTTTCATCTATGAAATATATTGAACTTGGTGCTAAAGAAGTTATTGGAATCGATAATTCTTCACCTCAAATTCGACTTGCAAACGAAAGATTCAGAAACGTCAGTGGCCTATCATTTATCTGCGAAGATGCAGTTAACGTAGCAAGTTTGGCAGGAAATGCTGATGCGGTAATTGCGCTAGGTTCTCTGCCCTACATGCGCCAGATCAAT
>JAHFPE010000112.1:0-2690 GCA_023261345.1 Candidatus Woesearchaeota archaeon | reverse complement strand
TGGCACGTATTCTTGCCTTACTGCAGGAGGCTTTTTTTTGTGTGAAAACATTGATCCTATGGATCCAACTCAAATACTTCTTCGCGGCGCCAAAGAATTGGCGAGACTCACCGATATTCCCTACCTTGCACTCTTTCCACTGCGCTATTTTCCGATTGCAAGAACCCCTGAACAAATTCGTTTAATTGGTACAGCAGCTGGATTCACTGCGCGCAAGATTCAGGAAGCTCCTCTGACCTTGCCTCGAGAATGGTTTGTCGAGGGCCACGTTTTTGCATTACGAAGCGCGTTTGGTCTAGAAAATGGGTTTCCGCCATTATATGCTGATGAATTTATCACACTTAAAGAAATGAATCCTGATAAGGCGTTAAAAAAACTCAATGAAGTATGTGAAATTCATTATACTGCAAGTGAATACCGGGCGAGCCCAATGTCTCAATTCATAATGAGAAAACCTAGAAAACCCCGCAAAATTTAAAAAGAGCGCTTGCGTTACCCCTTTCTGGTGAAAAATGCGACTCATTATTGCTCTCTTAATTGCACTTGTAGGTGCAGCACAACTTGGTTGGATTAGTCATGAACTCTATACATTAACGAGTACTCAAATGATTCCTGAAATTACAGGACTATCAATTGCGAGCGCAAAAGAAGTTCCTCTTGATCGCATTAACGAACAACAAATACGTGTACTGCAAGATAAGATAGAGATTCTTGTGCCAAATGCACAGTGGGCGACGCTAAGCGACACACATAGCATGGAACCATTGCTATTCAAAGGCGCAAATGCATTGCAGATTGTGCCACATAACTCGTCTGACATTCACGTTGGTGACATAGTAAGTTATGAAGAACCAAGTGTTGGCGTTATCATTCATCGTGTCACTGCAATTGGAACAGATGAACAAGGATGGTTTGCCATTCTAAAAGGAGATAACAATCCAAATCCAGATAATGAAAAAGTTAGATTTAGCCAAGTTCGCAAAGTGCTCATTGGAGTAATATACTAAAAGATTTAATAAGATGTGGCTTTTCTTCAAAAAAAATATGGTTTCGAATACTGATGAGGGTTCACCGAAAGGCGAAATTAGTGCAAGATCCATAGATACTGTACTACACCAGGTATTTGGGGAGGGAATTGTAGCATGCACGCAGATTGACTCAACTAGATTTGAAGGAGAGTATGGCGCTAGCCAACGAGTGCAGCTTTCGTACGCAGGATCAAATATTGCTGCAGTTTTGATGCGTTTAAAACCAAAAATAACTGATAGAGAAATTGATTGTTTAGATAATGATGCAAGAGATAGGAAAGAAGAAGAACGCAGAAAACGAAAAATTCCAACACAACATCCCGCCGTAGCATACAAGTGGGGGATTCGGATGGATACCTACTTGATTGATTCCATCGAGAGATTCTCAAAGGAATATGGTTCTGAGGGAACATATCCAGAAAGCGTAAGCGGAAGAGTTTTTGCAGCGTGTAAAACACTCTATGAAAAATATGAGGATGCAAATGGGTTGCTCGTACCAAAAGGAATTAGCAAACAATGGCTAAATGAACACATATTATTCAATCCACACGATAGAGAAATTCCCATCTTGAGCATTGATGCTGCTAGTGCTTCAGTACAAAAGGACAAGCACCTTCATCCACTTTATCGTCTTTTGATTGAAAGAACTGGTGGAACACAAGAATATACGTTAGATTCTTCAGGAGCAAGACCAATTGCTGAAGGGGCAGGAGACTAGTTTTGTATCAGTTCTATATTAGTACATTTACTTTCCAAGCAGATCGTCCATTCTTCGCTCTTCTGCGTCAAATTCGTACTCAAGTGATCTATGACCCCTAAGTTTTTTTGCTTGTTCATATTCCTCTGCATCTTGTTCAAGATTAATGATTTTCCCAAGACCCTTTAGATTTCCAAGCGACGCATCTATTCCACCTATTTTTTCATCAATTGACGCAGGCTTCTTAACATAGCCACTTCCTAATTTAACAAGTGAATCTGAAGGCCTCTTTCCATCTGAAGGATCATATACACAAGTTACGGGTTTCATACCGAACGCAGTATCAAACGGACTTGTTGTTTCTTCAATAATTGTATCAGGTACACCAATTCCGTTCGTGTCAGTAAAAACGTATCTCTTACTACATCCAAGTTTATTTTTCATTTCAACGTATGCTTTTACCATTGGATCACGAGTAGATCTGGAAACAAATTCATTGGTTTGTTCATACATACTTAGGTATCCAAGAATAACTGATCCCAAACCGATTCCGAGAAGGGGCAATTTTAGTCCGAACCGGAATTTTCTCTTGTGAGCTGAAGGTGTAATAGGAGGGACATGATTCGAATTTTCGTCCTCAGATCCAGCGTCTTCTTGTTGATAGTTTGTCATTCTTTCTCACAGACTGTCTTGACTTATAAAGATTGTTACTATCTGGTGATATTACATCAGCCTTAAATAGGCCTAAACACTCAAAAAAGAATGTTGTACGAAATCATTGATAACATTGCCCAGGGAATTTTTCCACGTGTTTCCTCGTATCGTGCCTTAGGTGAAAAGGTTCGCGTATTACACAAGGACGCAATTCAGCATACCTCTCTACAAGACTCTTCGAAAACATTTCTGCATTGCCAATCACAAAAACCTGATTTTAGATCTTACTGGGAAGTGCCTGCACAATATTG
>JAHFPE010000111.1 GCA_023261345.1 Candidatus Woesearchaeota archaeon | reverse complement strand
TCTTAAGATTCCATGCGTCTGCAACAAAGGGGAATTTTGTCTCAAGAATGAGTGTACCAAGACTTGCAACAAGCATCATAAGACCATACCCGACGCTGTATAATCCAACAGTACCAGCACCAAGAAAACTATTGAGTACGTACCTATCGCCGATTTCCATGATCCACGAGCCTGCAACTCCAAGAATAAGTGGCGTACCAAACGCAAGTGCATTAAGTACAATTCTCAAGTTTAATGACGCTTTTCCAATATTTTTCCGAATGAACACAACCGCAGTTGCAAGAGTAATTCCTGCGCCAACAATCCAAGCGTCCATAACCAAGAGAACTGAATTAAGAGAGTGGCCTGTTAAGAAATAACAAATGATAATTATTCCCATGAGCGACTGACTAAGAAGAAAAATAAACCGGGATTTGCCAATTTCTTTTTTTGATGCAAGTAGTCCAGTGCATATTCGAGAAAACACTGAAAGAACAACAACGCCAACTGCAATCTCAATTGGCCGTACAGTTTCAAGACCTAGCCATGACGCAATCACAACCTTAAGTGGAGTCGCAAGAATAATTACTCCAACTGCAATAAGAAACAGCGCGTAAAATGCAAGAAGAGAACAAAACACTTGCGTTCGTTCATTTTCGGAACATCCAGAAAGATGTGTCATCACATAATGCGCAATTCCAAGATCAAGAACAACACTTGAAACATTAATAGAAACTGCAAGTAGAGAATAAATACCAAATTGCGCAACACCAAGTTCACGCGTGAGAATTGCGATTAGCACAGGACTTATTAATGAGATAATTGCAGTAACAACATACGACCAAACAACTTGACCATCCAACCGATTGAGCACATTTTTAATTGAGTATACCATCTGTTTTTCAAAATGAATAATGATTTATATATGTTCTGAACTTCGGATGATATTGAAAAGTTCGGCATTGCCTCACCCTTCTTGCCGGGCTCGCGTTCTAAATTAAGTGCGAACTACGCCTCTCCAGTCACGAAGCTTCCTTCGGCGTCCTACCATACGTCACAATAACACTCGCCCACATTGGCAAGAAAGGATCTTTTCAATATCGCCGAACTCCGCCTCACTTCTTCATTAGACTAATTTCAATAACATCCCCAAGTCTCAGCAAATCAACTGCGTACACAAGTGGCATGAAAAGCCAGTAAAGAAATCTGCTTCTTCCTACCCAAGTTTCTTCAAGCGCAAGATTTCCTTTTGGGTGCAAAACATATGCAAGACTTGCTTGAAACTGAAACGGAAATGAAATGTACCTCGTGTTTTTAATCACAAGACCAGCTTGTTTTGCAAGAAGCTCTATCGTGTGAGGTGTGTGCGTCGCAAGATGACGAGGAACATCTAGCGATGCCCAATACTTACCAAACAACACTGCTGCTAAAGAACGTGCATTTGGTACAGCAAGAATAATCACTCCACCACTTTTGAGAATTCTTGCTAATTCATTCATTGTTTTTTTCTGATGTCGTACGTGCTCAAGAACATGATTAAGGGTAATCACATCAAAAGAACTTGCAGGATACTTTTGTTGTTCTAAAGTTCCTGTAGCAACATCAAGACCATGACTCCTTGCTTCTTTTGCACCAGAATCAGAAAATTCAACACCCTCTACGTTCAAGCCACACGAGCGCATCTTGAGAAGAAAACTTCCATTTCCACAACCAACATCAAGCAATTTGCTGTTCTTTCGAATACACGTTCCACGAAGTAAATGCCGAAGTGGAAGGAAAAGAATCTTTTCGAAAACCCGATTGTTCTTACTAAAGTAAAGGTTGTACAGATACACTGCAAATGCGTACTTTCGTGTTTGGGATTCGTTTGAATGTGCGTACGCATGATACGTTTTTGGATAATGGTTGTTCAAAACTGCAATTGAAGGTTGCGGATCAAGCATACGAAGGCCACACGTTGCACACTTCACAACAGAAAACGTACCAGAAATTGCATGAAGACGATCCTTTCCCTCATGGAGAAAAAAAAGATTCTTTCCCTCGCACGCAAGACAGTTCACATATACCTCTTTATCACGCAACTTGCACGATACGCTGCTTTTCCATCAATTTTGAAACAATGCGCACGAACAAGTTCTCCTGCGGAATTTGCGAGTTTAGCACGAAGTTTTTGATCGAGCAATGTTTTCTCAATTGAAGGAGTTACTTGCTCTACAGAAGTTACACTAACTGCAGCTCCTTCTTTTACAAATGGAAGACTAAGTTGCGAATTAAAATGCGTGATAATAACTGGAACACCAAGAATCATTGCTTCATAGTCAAGAGTTGATTCGCATCCAATCAGTACATCACTAACTTGCAGAAGTTCAAGAGTTGAGGCTGTTTTTGTGATGAATGGTTTGATTCCATACTCTTTTGCAAGTGAATGATACAAGGCATCACTCATTTCTCCTGGATGCTGCTTTACAATGAGCGGAAGATCAAGTTTTTTTGCTGCACAAAATACAGAACGAGTTATCGCAGTTGTTTCTGCAACGTCAGGAAGAATTTGCGTTAAATACATAATAACCTTTTTTTCTGAATCAATACCATATTTTTGTGCGAGCACACGCTTACTTTCTTTGGGCTTTGCAAAATGATCATACCGTAAGTTTCCCATAATTTGAATCTCACGCTCGGGATACTTTCCAGTCATAAGTAAATCCTTGTAATATTGTCCATACACAAGAAGAACTGCAGGACGAGGAAGACTGGTCACTTCTTCGGATAGTTCTTCTTTGGCGTGAATGGTAAGAGAACTGTACGTCATGGTGCCATGCTGAATCGCAACACAGGGAATCATGTTCTCTTTTGCATGATAAAAGAACACGTACGCAAGATCTCCGCCTTCACAAGGATACACCACAACTTTAGGTTTAACCTCTGCAATCATTCGCTTCACACAAAAGAAATCGAGAATATGCCCTTCAAGCCGATGATTAAAATAACACCAAAACTGCGGCGCCACAAATTGCCAAAGATTAATTCCATCAAGATTCCATGACTCTTCAAACAACGAATCTTGGCTAATTTCTTTTACATTTCTTCGAATCCGCAGCAAAAGATTCCGAGAACTAATAAAATCTTTCATTTGAAGATACTGCTCAAGAAGAACATGCGTATTAGGAGATTTTGCCTTTTCTTTAAGTGCTTCAAATCCAACATACTCTCGTTGAGTTGCATCAACAAGCGCAACTGGAACATTAGGAAGATACGCAAATATTGGAGAAATATACGCATCCCCTTTGACTGGAGAAGAAAAAGCAGGATGATCGATAGTACGCCAATGATAACTGCAAACTGCAAGCACACCTGCGAGAGTAAGATTCCGCGTCTTATCCTTTTGTAACAAAGACCACATCACTCGACGAGCGACGGAATGTAATCGAAAGAATTGTTTAATCGCAAACGGTTTGAAACTTGGCAATATCGCAAGTGCTTTTGAAAACCCGCTATCTATCACGTTAAGAATCACATCGCGGTTAGCAAGAACAGGAATTACGCAAGAAAGAAGACTCTTGTCTCCAAGGTAAACAATGCTGTTTGGTTTTTCTTTGGTAATCACAGTATGCACAAAATCAATTGTAAAAATCACGCTTGCAAAAGAAGAGCAGTACATAAAGCTGTAAAAAAACCATTGCTTCATACACCACCAGAACGAAAAATTCTCGTGAAGCATCGCATCTTTAATCGTTTTGTCACCAAACTTTTTTTGCGACCACTCATTTAGAAAATCAACAGCCCGTTTGTTACTATCAGGCAGGGCATAATCTCGTGCTATTTTGAATTTCATCCCCTTCTCTTGAAGAAATGCAGTTGCATCTG
>JAHFPE010000110.1 GCA_023261345.1 Candidatus Woesearchaeota archaeon | reverse complement strand
TGTGTAGCGAATAATTACGGGTATTTCTTTGTAGCGTAGCCCATGATGTTTTACTAGTTCAACAATTTCTGAAGCGTGTGCCATCTTATTTTGTGTAATACGTACTTTTTCTGCGGCTTTTCGAGACAAGACACGAAATCCATTGTGGGCATCTGTCATTCGCATGCCATAGAATAATAAAAGTACAAGCACGCTTCCTTTGAGTAAAATTCTTCGCTTGAAAGGTAAGTGTTGTTTGCTTAAGAATCTTGAACCAAACGTCACGTCAACTTCATTTAATTCTACTGGTGCAAGCATTGGTGCAATATCTTCAATACGATGTTGACCATCTGCATCAAAATGAACAATTGCAGTCGCGCCTTTACTTAATGCGTATTCTGTTCCTGTCTGAATTGCTGCACCTTGTCCTCTGTTAATGACGTGTTGAAGTAAAATAGCTCCAGCATCTAGTGCTGAACGAGCAGTGTTATCTTTGCTTCCATCATCAACGACAACAACATTCATCCACCCTGCCAAACGCAATGAACGAACGACAAGTCCCACCCTATCTTGTTCGTTAAACGCAGGAATGACGAAAAAAACATTGCTCATACACTCTTGTGCATTGTGCGCATTTAAAAACATTCGGGAGAAACTATCACAAATTTTTGCATCAAAGATTTTACTCATTCAGTATCTGTTACAACGAACAATACATTCAATACTGCGAGGGGGCTCTTCGGGGGGACGCTTCCCCCTGCACGAACATTCTTTGCTAGTTGTAGATAGAGTATTATTTTTTCATCGTATTGTTAGTTGTAACCAAGAGAATGAACTAAGAGTTTTCCGTCTTTTTTCTTTTTTATGCTGCGTTGCTAGTTGCAGTAAAGAGAACACATGTTTATCATACTCTTTTTTAGCGAAGAAGAGAAGCGTAAGACACAATATTTAGAACCAGTCAGGATCATCTGATCGAATGATGATTTCTTTTGGTTTTTGCGAAGATATAGTTTGGTTTAAAGGTCCCTTCGTATGTGACTCAGCAATTTGTGAACCACCTTTTGTTTTTGCAACAGTATTTAGTTCAAGAACTTTACGCAGGTTCATTGTTCCGCAACTACTGCAAATAAAAAAAACGCCGTACTTTCCTGATTTGCGTTCAAGAAATCTGCCGCAAACACATTTCATTTCTTGAAGTAATTCTTCAGTGTGGTCTTTGCATACTGCGATTTGTTGACGATTGAATGATCGTGCATCCTTGCCGCAGAATGGGCAAGTTTCTTTTTTTTGTTCTCCGTAGCGTTTAGGAATGTACATGGGTATCTTCTCACAATTTTTTATTTTTTTATTTGTAGATGCGTTGTTTTTCTTTTGTGATTTTTATCGTTCGTACACCTTGCTATGTGAAGTAAAATGAATTGAATTATTATTTTGTGCGTGAGGGAATATTTCCACTCTAATTGTTCTATTCGTGAGTATTTGTGCTAGAAGTATTGCTTGTGTCTGCCTATTTTCTGTTGAGAGATGAATATTCGAAGCAAAGTTGCGTGCATCCCATCGATTTCCGCGTGTGACATAATCTGCTTGTACCAGTTCGTAATGTATAATTCCATTTTTGATTGTGATTGTTGCAGGGTCAGGACTATTATTTTTCACAGCAAATTGCTTTGCGATTCCTTCGTAATCTCCAATTGAGATTATGATCGCAGTTGAGTCGAATGGATCGTATGCAAATGCAAGATGTCCTCTCCAGTATTCGTTTTGTGTCGTGCCCGCATAGCCGTTTGTTTCTTCTAAGAACCAGTTTCCAATGAGCGTTCCATCCAAGTCAAAATCAATCTTTCCACCTCTGGGAATTGCAGTTCTTGGGTTTTTTGAAAGGAGTTGTGTGCGTAGTGGTTCTAGAAAGTAGTCAAATGGGTCTACGGTATTTATTTTCCAGGGTTCTCTAACGTAGTGTTCTGGAATTATGAACTTGAGTTTTTTTGTGGTGTCGATAACTGCAAAATCAACTGACCTGAATATTGTGCCAAGTACTTCTCCTTGCACTATAGGAATTCGCGTTTGCGCATAAAGTTGTCCGTGTCTGTTGCTCTCAAACTCCATCAGTATTTTTTGAGAGATTGTCTTCACGTGAATAAAATATGTGTAAAACGTGCAGCTGTGTTCAAGGATCAAGCGATAATCATCAATATTTGGAGTATTATGTTGTTTATCTCCAATGTATTCCATCATGTGCTGAATTGAAACAATATATCCACTTGCGGGCGCAAGAACATCAACTGGAGTTTTTCTGTTACCTTGCTCATCCGTGTTCTTTGGGGACCAGTATTGATGATCTATTGGTGTTACGTGTCCTCCAATCATTACTCCAAGCGGGGTGATGAGTTCGAGTTCTTCTAGAGGAATTGGTGAAATGAGTGTTTTATTTCCTGTTCCTTCACAATTGTTTGAACTCCATTCTTGTTGGAGCGTACGTTCTTTTTGTATTTGATAATCTGAATTTTTCTGATCGTAATCTGAGTTTTTCTGATACTGCGCAGTCCGGTCTTTTTTTTCGCTTGAATAGTTATCTACGTGATTCTGAGAGGAATATTTCTGAGAAGAGGTGGTGTTGAAATCCTTATTTGCAAAATCTTTTTTTGTAAGCTGCGTAGTTGTTGAGCACGAAATAAGAAATAAGATTAACAGAAAAGAAAACGTTATAGGAATATAGTTACGCATTCTATTTATAATAAAAGTCATTATTATAAATCCTTCGCCGAAATTTCTTTAGCGCAAGAACGTGCGACATCCATAATTATCCATTCTGCAGCACCAATAAGATCTTTTGCGTTATGTATTTTATCATAGTGTATCTGCATCTTTTTTTTAATTTCAAGCGTATCACTTTGATGTACGCTACTTTTTACAAAAACACTTTTTCCTCCCGCAGATAATCCTGAAAGAACATCATCCGAGCGATCTCCGATCATATAGATATTACACTTTTCTGGAGGTGTTCGCAATAATTCTTTGCATGCCCTAAATAACATCCCTGGGTTTGGCTTCATATCAGAACACTCTTTCACAAATGAATTTGAGAGCGAAATTCCTTTTGTTCTTGCATAATCTAAACTTACGTGTTCGCAGAAATATATTCCTTGAATGCTAGCGCGGCCAAGTTCGAGTAATTTTTTTACTGTATTATTCACTCTCTCCACATCCTTAATGCCCAAACGTCCTTGCGCAAGACCAGACTGATTAGAAATGATTGCAACAGCAGAGTTTGGGATTTGATTGAGCAATTTGACGCAATCAATTGCACCCTCACATAATTCAAAGACTTCACTTGGGCCTTCACTTCCGGGATATCTTCCTGTATCTTTGAGAAGTGTTCCATCACGATCTATTCCAATCAATACTTGTTGCACGTGTGCTAGAAAATCACAAAAAGCATATAAATCTACGTCTCCGATCAAATACAGATTTCTAATTCAGCATCTTTTTAAGGAGAACAAAAATGACGCTAATTAATGGAAGAGACAATTAATCAAGTTTGGGTTAGTAGCATTGCCTTGCGTGAGAAGATGAAGGTTCAAACGTCAGTTGTTGCGAAAGCAGCACGAGTGATCATTGATTGTTTGAAATCTGGTGGAACAGTATTCGCCTGTGGCAATGGTGGAAGTTTTGCTGATGCCCAGCATTTTATTGCTGAATTGCTTGGAAAGTATGAACTTGCAAGGCAGCCGCTTGCAGCAAATTGTCTTGGTAGTAATTTTAGTACGCTCACAAGTAACGCCAATGATTTTTCGTATGAAGAGGTGTTTTCAAGGGAAGTAGAAGGAGTTGGAAAAAAAGGAGATGTTCTTGTTGCAATTACAACATCTGGAAATTCTC
>JAHFPE010000109.1 GCA_023261345.1 Candidatus Woesearchaeota archaeon | reverse complement strand
ATCCTTGCTCTACCTTCGGGCGTTTTGATATCTGGAGTTTCAGAGAGAACAGAGGACAAAGAAGACATGCCTAACACATGAATTTAGATTAACAACAAAACTTCGAAACCATTGAAACAAAAACGGAAATGCATAACAAATAAACCGGACATTTCAACAAGAAAGAAAAATGTTTAAAATAGGCATACCGTTCGAAACAAATGAAGGAAAATGTACAAAACTACTGTTTCGAATTTAATATTTTAATATCAGCAATGCTCTACAGTTCGACGAATTTTGAGTGTCCTAAAATGCAAAAAAACCGTGAGTTTTCGGTTTCCGACGGTGCGACTTGGAATTCCAAGTCATAATAACATGACACATGATGTTGTACACAGTTTAGGTATAGAAGATAACAAAAGTTAGAAACCTAAATTACACACTCAGCATTAAAGCAGTAACGTCGGGCTAAGCACAAAAGTTAATGATATATACATGTACCTTAGGTTACGAGAGGAGATCCTGTGAAACAATGTGGAAACTTGTGTGAGATTTAATTTAACATCCATCAGTTAACATTGATCGAAACTCGATTTATCTATTGTTGTTGAATCTTTTCTGTAGTTTTATCAACTTTTATGCGTGTCGGTGTGTGTGGATTGACATTTCTAACAATTTTTGTTGGTATTGGCGCTCGATTGATTTTGGAAGCAATCCGTTAACCGATTACCGATTGTGTCTGCTTCGTATTTGAAATATATTGTTTCTGGAAGTTATTGGTAAATTCAACGGCGGCGTCGAAGTTGAATTAACGTCATTTTACAATTTCAATTGACAAAAAAGTAACTGGAAAATTAAGATTTAGTTTTGGAAATATGGTATTCAAGTTTTGTTGGTTAGTCGGCGTCTTGCATTCTGGCGTTGAGGAATTCAATTTCGTCGTTTAACATATTGTTAACATCGTCATCATCTTCTTCTTCTTCCATCTGTTGCTGTTCTGCTTCTTCTTCGGCTGCGCTCTCTTCATGTTCATTTTGCAAGCGTTCTACGGTTGTCCACATTCGGCGATGACTTCGTCGCGTTTTTCTTGCTTGATACACTTTAGCTTTTGCGTCAGCATGAGACAATGTCGGATCAAGATGATACGCTTCTTCCCATGCGCTGACGTGATCACAACATCTTTTGACGTCTTGCTGCGTAATAAGGTACAGTTGACTCAGTACCTTGTCAATGAATCCTTTTCCTGTGAATGTAGGATTCGATCGCAGTCTGTGCTTCAGTGTCGCCCAGCACAATTCTATTGGCGACAGCTCAGCATGAAACTTCGGCAGGTAGATTAGTTCGAGGCCATGCGAGTTCGCTATTTCTTGCACCAAGGTCAACTGCGATGAGAAGTCCGGTTGTTGTGACAACATTTGCACCATTTCTTCTTTCCGCATCTTTGGTTTGTGCAATGATCGTTCCGTTAAGATTTGCTGCATTCCTTTTGCAATCGGAGGCCCATCTGTAACGAAGTACATCTGCTGCTGCACTTCTTCGCCTGCTGCATTGACGTACCAACCATCTCTCTGTATTGGCTGCGCGCCGCCAGGTCTGACATTCAATACTCTCGGATTCAAAGCGTCATTCGCGAATCGCTTATGAATTGTCGCGTTGTCGACGATGATCAGGATGCGTGCCCATGGGAACTGTGCTGCAACACCTTCAGTCATGTCTTTAATTTGTTGTTCAAATAGCTCAGCAGTAAAGTACTTTCCTTGTCCAATCTCAAATGCGACTGTGTATTGTTCAAGAAAGCCTAGCGCACTGCAAACGAACGCTGACACCATCACACCTTTGCCACCTCCTTTGGGGATTGCGACGCCTGGTTCTCTTGGATCGGCCCAGTACAGGCCGTGTACTTCATTCGAACGTGCAACAGATTCATCGTGATAAATCACAAAGTAAGGTTTGTCTTTTACTTCTCTCTTCTTAATATCTTCTATTTCTTCAGGTGTTGGCATGTCCTGTAGCACAAGATTTTGCGATCGGAGTTCCTGCATCCGTTTAACAAAGGCCTTTCGAACTGCTATAACATCCGGCCGTTCATGTCCATCAACATAGGCGTTATGACCACGCTTGAAGACGTTGAATCCCAACTGGTGCAGCCAACGCCGAGCAGTGTCCCAACAGATTTCAGTTTTATCCAAATCATTGTCTTTCTTCATTGTTGTAATACACCAATTTTTGAACTTCTCGACAGTTAGTTGACATTTTCGATTTGTCATTGATTCCCGAACGAATTCCCGTGCGGCGGCCCGAAATGCTCGGTCTTGTATTTTGCTAGCAAATTTGGGATATCTTCCTTTCAGGCTTGCCTCAAAATATTGATAATTCGTGTCTTTGTACTGTTTCAACCATCTTCTTATTGTTCTTTCTGACACTTTTTCTAGTTGCGCTGCAATTGTTTGAGCCTGTTGATGTGTTGCCTTTTGACTTAACGCGGTAGCATACAATCTCAACGTTTCAAGCTTTTTTTTAATGCTGATATTGTCTTTTTCCCGCTTATCCTGTTGAGCTTTCTGCTGCAATGATTCCTCTGTTGTCATATCTTTATCATCTTCTTCATCATCAATTGCGGTCTCATTAGTAAGATCTTTTTCGCGTGCTGCTTCGGTATCGTTTAGTGCGTCCAATAGTTCCTCTGCTTCTTGCACCCGTTTTTGTGCTGATATCCTTTTGCTCTTTGCCTGTCCAAGTTGAGTCCATCTTGCTGTACTCGCTAATCTCTTTGCCTCTGCTTTCATCTTCTTATGACGCTGATTCGAATTCGGTGCCGTTTCCGCTGCCTGTGAGTCTTTCCGCTTGCCGAGTACGGGCAACGATGATGGTGAGCTCGGAATGTCCTTTGTAACAGTTATATTTCCACTTGCATTTTCCCTTGTGATTGATCCTGGCGTTGCTGCTTCGTATTCATGGCTTGTTGATGTTATTGAAATGCATTGTTGTTCTGATGGGGTAGACGCGATCACCGTGTTGCCATTCGTTGCAGCGTCTTGATTTTGAGGACTGGCTATCGCCGTCAACTTCTGATGCAACAACAACAAGCGCAGCTGCTCCACACTCATACGAGCGAGTCCTTTCAAGCCGGATTCCTTCAGATCTGCCAACAAATCGTCCTTCTTCATCAACGTAACACGACCAAGAGATTTTGCTAGGTAATTGTAGTCATCTTCTGCAGCTAATGATGAAATGACTTGTGCCTCTAGGCTTTTGCTTGCTAGATTCTTCAAGATTTGAAGCGCGGAACTATCCTGAACTAAGATTTCTTGCAAGTCGCGGCTGGCACTAATACCATTGTCTTGAATAATTGTTTTTGACGCTTCTTTTGATTTTAGTATATTGTCTAATCCATCAAGGTACGCAATTAACCGTATATTTTCGACTAATTGTTGTTCTAGATTGAGAATCATTGACCTCAAAATTGTGTGTTCTGCAATTCAATGATTCTAACAGAATTGCCGCGATATTGTAAGATATCATACTGTTTTACTTACATTTATTCTTTATTTTTTAGGATTCAACAACCTCTTCAATGTTTTTATTCATCACCGCGCTCAATTCGCCAACTCGCTTTTTTTTGTGCGATAAAACTATCTCAGGTATTAAAAATATTATTATAAAATGATATTTGATGTTTTTTGCAGATGTTTGTTGAAAATCATGGCTTGGCTGGGAGCCGTGAAATGGGCCGTTCTCCTTTATTTTTGAGAATTAGGCAGTTTTGTTTGCATTATTAAATATACATCTCTTATATCTATCACCACGCCCAAAAGGACAGACAAAATTCGTCGAACGGTATTTAATGAAACGCAAAAATCAGTGCCCGGGGCCGGGTAGT
>JAHFPE010000108.1 GCA_023261345.1 Candidatus Woesearchaeota archaeon | reverse complement strand
ACGTCGTACGCTACACGAACAGTAACACGTTCTTGACCAATGATTACTTGAACACGAGGAACACCATTCACATCAACTCCAGGATATTCTTTTACAAGATTAGTTCGAAATGCAACAAGCTTTTCTTGAACATACTTTGCAAGTTGGTCCTCAACTTGCTTAGTTGTTGGCATAGTAATTTTACTGTTCGAATACGCCACAGCAAGTGGTTGCGTGAACGCAGTTGCGAGATTAGAAGGAACAACAACGTAACCCCCTTGACGTGCAAGAAGTGAAATTCCATCCCTTGTAAACGAACGAAGACTAGATTGCACGAACTGAGCAACTGGACTTGTCAAACTGCGTTCTTCGCTTTGTGATTCTTTATTGACAAACGATTTAGGAGTCACAAACGCAAGAAGCCCCACCACCAAAATCACAATCAAACCAAGAAGAATAAACACACTAAGCTGAGCGTTATTTCTCATACCTGCTTTATGCAAAACGCAAGTATAAATATTCTTCTAAAATATATGTTTCCTAAAAAACTGCGGCGACTTCATACATTGCTAGAACAACGCCACCTAGATGATACCACGGTGTACAACATAATTCCCCCAACTAGCAGCAACAATGTTGCAACAAGAATAAGATCATTTTGACGAATACGCTTACTTCCGAGTGTGAAGTCAAACAGAAGAGTTGGTGAAATGCTTTTGATAACTGCTCGAGGGACAAACTCGTAAAACGCACCTACTAACAATGCAGGGATCGCAATGCAAAACCCGCGTACTCTGCAAACGGGTGTATTGCTAGCATCGCGCAATTCCTCAAAGTAGTTATGATTGTATACAACAGCATACACAATTGCAGCTAACAATCCTGCAATCCAGCCGTTTAAAACTCCTACTCCTATCAGCGTAATCACAGAACCAATCAGAATTGCAAGTCCAAGAAGACTCAATACTTTTCCTGGACGAATGTTTTTCTTAGTGGTGGCATCAAGTTCTTTTGTTAAAAAGAATCCAAATATCACACTCACGCATACTGCAATAAGTATCATTGCATGTAATGGAAGTGCTACATGATACGTCATTGCACGCGCCGCATCTTCTTCAGACATACCTGCAAAACGCCATGCGAACATAATACCAAGCAATCCTGCAGTAAATGAACACCACCACGCGTTTATCCCTCGTGCCCATGATTTATTACTACTCACGACACCGTAGGCAAGAAGCATGAATGCAACGTGCAAAAAGAAAAACCAGAATTGCTCATCAAGCGAAAAAATAGCCCGATCAAGAGTCGGATTTGCGAACAAGTAATAAACATAAAACGCAAGAGGGCCTGAAATACTTGTAACAACATTCTGCTTACGTCCAACACCGAGTAGCCACGTCACAAGAAGTGACGCAACAAAGATCATCGTAAGCTTCACTGCAGCATAATTCAAGTGAACAACCCAACCTGTAAGCAAATGATACGTCATGTCAAGACCGTTCATGAATAATGTTACGAATACAGCAAATAGTAATACTTCAAGAAATCGAGGGGTTTGAACTTCAGAATGCATAATCGTACAATTATTAATCTTCGACACAGCACACCATCCAAAACGCCAAAAAAAATAATGTAACTACTCAACAACAACCTTGCCAGACATACTCGGATGAATTCCGCAGGCGTACGAATACGTACCAGGTTTACTCATAACAACAGAATAACTCTCCCCTTTGGCAAGATCATCAGACTTCATCATTCCAGCGCCACCTTCAACAGTGTGCGCAGCACCATCTTGATTTGTCCACGTGACCTTTGTTCCTGCTTTCACAGTAACTTCAGAAGGAACAAACTTGAAACCGGAAATTGAAATCTTAACTTCTGACGGAGAAGATACTTGAGGCGTTGGAGTGGGTTGTGGGGCAGGAGCAACTACTGGCTGAGGCGCTGGTTGAGGAGTTGGTGTAGGTGCTTGCTCAACAGGCGCAGGCACTGAAGCAGGAACAGGTTGTGCGGCAGGAGCTGCTTGTTGAGGATATTCAGGCTGGCTAGTTGTGCTTGAATATGAAGAACAAGCCGCAAGTAACCCTAGTACAACAATAATTGCAAAAAAGTTTTTCATAAAATCAAGATTTAGCCGCTAGTATAAATACTTTACGGAAAAAAAATTCCTGTTCAAAGAATTCGTCTCCTGAAATGTTCAAACTGCAATAAAAAGTTGTCCATGACTATACGTCACTATTAGAAGTATTAATTACTGTATTATTCCTTTTTTTCATGAGAGAAAAGGAACTGGGCGAGAGGCAGACGTAAGCGCATTACCAAAACCTGCACCAACAGAATACGCAGACCTGCTAAGAACACTCTTTAACAAGTCACGCAAAGATTCCTGATGTTTTATCACAACTGGAGTTGCAGTCACGTTCAACTTCTCGCCAATATCAACAAGAACCTCGTGAAGAGTGCCTAACTTATCAACAAGCCCAAGATGCACTGCATCTCTACCAGAATACACTGCGCCAGTTGCAAGAAAACGCACACTTTCCACAGACATGTTTCGATTCTTTGCAACAGCAGAAATAAAAATTTCGTGAAGCGAATCAAGATCCTGTTGAATAACACCCTGCTCTTCATCAGTTAACCGCGTATACGGACTGCCAGAATCCTTATACTTCCCTGCAACAAGACGACGGTACGTAAAATTATACCGCTCTAAGAATCCTGCATATTCAACATAACTTGCAAGAACGCCAATACTTCCAGTTTGACTTGCTTCATGCGCATAAATCACATCACTCGACGACGCAACCCAGTAAGCACCACTTGCACCTATATCTCGAATCAACGCGTACACTGGCTTTTTCACTCTACCAATTGCTTCAGCAATTTCTGCGCTTGCAACAGGCAAACCACCAGGACTATTAATATCAAGAATGATTGCGAGTTTACCAGAATCTTGATCTGCATCTTCAAGTTCTTTAACAATATCTCTACTTACTGCAGCATCCTCGCCAAATAATCCTCCGCCACCACTACTAACAATTACTCCTTCAATTGGAATGACTGCTACATTTCCTTCTGAAGACAAAGAAGTTCCTCCCAGCGAAAACAACGCAAGAACAACCAAGCCAAGCACGACAAGCATTGCAAGAGTAACAACTGCTGCGAGGACACCCCCAACTACTTGAAACACCTTCCACACTTTTCGAAACAAACTTGAAGAATCAGAATTATCTTGCGAAAGAGAATGCGCCTGTAATTCAGAAGTACGTAACGAACGAGCCATAGATTCTCATTTGCCCAAGTGATATATAAAATGTTCCACAAGACTTAAAAGAGATAACAGAAAAAACAAACTGCAATATGGCAACAAACGAAAACACACCTGCAAAAGCAAGCGCAGGTGACACTGTACAAGTAGCTTACAAAGGAACACTCGATGATGGAGAAGTATTTGACGCCTCGGATAGACACGGCGAACCACTCACCTTTGTTATTGGCGAAGAAGCAGTTCTCGCGGGATTTGAAAACGCAGTAATCGGAAAAGCAGTTGGAGAAGAAAATACAATAACCCTTTCTCCAAACGAAGCTTACGGAGAAAGAAATTCAGACCTACAACAAGTAGTGCCGCGCAAAGAAATTCCTGAAAACGTAGTAAAAGGAGCAACATTCATTGCACGACTGCCAGATGGACAAGAAATTCCAGTACACATCGCAGACGTAAGTGAAGAAACAGTAACACTTGATATGAACCACCCGCTCGCAGGACGAACACTCCACTTCTGGATAAAAGTTGTTTCCATAACAAAGAAAAAGTGAAGGAACGTGCAGCGATACTGCTCCTTCGCGCACAACCCCCAAAAAAAATAACTACCTACTG
>JAHFPE010000107.1 GCA_023261345.1 Candidatus Woesearchaeota archaeon | reverse complement strand
AGTCTGAAGTATATGCTTTTTGCCGGCAAATTCCTCGAGGCTACGTGACCACATACGGAGAAATTGCACGCGCAATAAATTCTCGAAAAAAAGTTCTAAACTCATCAAGAAAGATTAAAAGTAAGCAAATCAAGAATACTCCCTCAATATTGGCGCGCGCTGTTGGCAATGCCTTAAACAAAAACCCATACGCACCAAACGTACCTTGTCATCGGGTTGTACGAAGTGATGGCCATGCAGGAAGATTTGCCTTTGGCTCTTTTGCTAAAGAACAGTTACTACGAAAAGAAGGAATTATTATTATTAAAAATTTCGCAGGGTCTAAAACCTCGCACTTTAGTGCGAAATTTTTAATTCCAAAAACTCGCGGTGTGGCGAGGAGCGTAAAACCGTGGGCTTTAGCCCGCGGATAGCTCCGAGCAGCGAGTTTTTGTTATAAAAGGAAGAGTGCAAAACTTTTCAAGAATGCTTATGACGAATGATCAGTTGAAAGTAGCAGAGCGAACTTCACTTGATTAATGTCCTGATTTTCTTTTGAGTTCTTTCATGCTCTCTTGAAGTGCCTCATTTGTTATGCGAGTTAGATCTCCAAATATGATGTTTCCTTTTAGTTGTTCTAGGAAAGGATCCTCATCGGCAAATTTTTGTGCTTCAGGAATTACGCGTGCAAGAAGTGCAGGAACAACAGCAGGCTCTGAGTATTTTCTCATCCAGCTAAGTGTTTGATCATGTTTCGCATCTGTGTCTTTATCCACAGGAAAACACATGACCGCGTAATGAAGTCCAAGTTGTATTGCCATTGGCGCTTCAGGACACACAGTCATTCCTACAAGATCACCATACATACCTCGCTTTTTCCCTTCAGCAGTTGTTCCAAACCCATCTCCAGTTATGCAAACATATGTTGCTTTTTCATCAACTCTTCCTGCTGTATTAAGCGTTCTTGCTTCTTTAAGAATAATTTCTCGAAGACGCGTTGAAAATGGAGGTCGGGGATTAAAATGTGTAACCGCACCAATTCCATACAAATTAGGATCTCTTAGGCTTTCATCAATAACATCATTTGGAACAACAAGTGAAGGGAGTTCAAGAGAATATCTTTCTCCAACTATTGTTTGCGCAATCCCCGTTCTTCCATGAAGTTCGGTTGTGTGCGAGTGCGTCGATCTATCATTAAGAATTCCAACTGCACTTGTTGCAATCACCACAACTGGCTTTTTTTCTCTTGCAGCAATCATCCGTATTGCAATAAGATTTGCTGCATACTGCGTTCTGCACGGTCCAAAAGTTTCATCAATAGAATCATCTTTATAGCCATGTCTTGAAATGAATATAACATCATTGTTTTTTTTATACCAAACTCTTCCGCTACCATGCCCATTTGAATAACCTGTCTCAATAGTTGTCCAATCACTATCAAATATCGGGCAATCACTCACTCCAGAACCACCAATAACTGCAACTAGTCCCATCTTGCTTTGTTTTCGGAAGTCGTTCTTAAATCTTACTCAAGGCATTGATACAGTTCTGCTTGCGTGTAGGGCTTGCGGAGAATTGCATCAACAGAATGACGCGATTCACGCAACAAATCATGGTCTGCTGACGCAAGAACGATGCGTGTTTTGTATGGTCCCTTGTGTAATTCCGCTGCTAATTCAAGACCAGTCATTCTTGGCATTTTTAGATCTGTAAATACAATGTTGGGTTTTTGCACAGAAAATAGTTCTAATGCAAAAAGTCCATCTTCTGCAGTATGTACCTCATACCCCCGTCGTTGCAGTAAACATGCAGCAAGATATCTTGTAGCTGCATGATCATCGACAACGATAGCTTTACGTATAGTAGTTGGCGTTTCACTCATCTTCTCACCACTGAACAACTATTTCAGATTGTCAACCCTATTTATAGCTTACGTTTTGTATTTTTTCACCTCAGCTTTTTTAACACCCACAAAAAAAGCGATTTGTGCTTGACGTTCCTATTGCATATGGTTCATGTTATTCTCGTGCTTTACATGATACAGGAATTCGTGAAGCGATACGAAGAGGAGAGATTCGTATACACCCCGCGCCTTTGGATGAACAGTTTCAGCCATCATCACTAGATGTACGTGTTGGTCGTGTCGTAGTGTTTGATCAACAAGCGCAAAGAAAGTACGTTAAGACCCCTCTTGAACTAACTGATAGATTCGGAAAAAACTACCCTGACAGGAAGAATCTTCCAATTCTAATTCCGTCCAATTGCATGGCAAGGATATACTTACATGAACGAATTACATTAGACCAACATGAAACTTCTGTAGACTTACGAAGCGGAAGGGGAAGAATTTTTCTTAAACTAAACTCAAGATTCTTGTATTGGAATGAAAGCGTCCTATGCGATCCTTCAGTTGAGCCACACGTTGATGTTTGGAACCTCAATTCAAGTCCGATACAGTTGTATGGCCACGATAGGTTTGCGCAAATTTTCTTTCATCCGACAACAACAAAAGGAAATGGCGCTATAGTAAATGATCAAGCAAAAGCAGGAGAACTAGCGTTACAGATTGGAAATCCTGAAACTATAGGTCCTTATGTTCTTTTTCGTGCAGGAGACCACGTGTTTAAACCAAATGCGAATGGAGTTATTGACACGCGAATTCAGCGTGAGGATGACTGTGAGCAAGTTAGTTTAGAAAAAACAGTTGTGCTTAATTTTGGAGACTGCGCAGTAGTGCAACTTCATCCCAAAATTCAGATTCCAAATAATCTTGGAATTCATATTCTCCATCGCCTTCCTCCTGAGCAAGAATCCTTTAGCACAAAACCTAACTCAAGCTTTCTTTCCTTTGAACCAAACCGGTGTAATGCAGGATGGGTTGACCCTGGCTACATCGGAAATGTTACAGCGCATATTTGGGCGAACAGATGCGGAATGAGCATTAAAAAAGGAGATCCTGTGGCGCTCGGACTTTTTGTTCTCTATGACACACCAGTAGAACGAAAGTATGGATCAACGACAATTTTGAGTACACACCAGCATTCAAAGGGAACTCCTCGCTGATATGAGAGAAAGCTTATTATAGCTCTCCACTTCATTCTCCTCTTCAGGGGTTGATAACTATGAATGAGATTATGAAAAAATGCAAGGATTGTTCGCCCATGGTGGTGCGTATCTTTTTTGGCGCTGCATTTCTGATTGCAGGAATCGAAAAACTATTTAGTTTAGACATGACTGTTGGTTTTTTTAGTCAAATCTTTGGTGGTGCAGGATGGCTTGCGTACCCAGTAATGCTAGTTGAGATTGTTGGAGGTATACTGCTACTTGTAGATTGGCATGCGATGGAAGCAAGTGTAGTGCTCGCTATAGTTATGCTAGTGGCATTTGTAGTTACCTTTAAGACTGGCGCTGGAGTTCTTTTAACTCTTGGACAGCTCGTCACGTCTCCGCCGCTATTGTACCTTGTTGCACTTGTATCAATTGCAACTCAAGGCTGCAAACAGTGCGAAGAAATGATGAAGTAAACCTTTGAAGTGAGCTCAAAGATTTTTTTTCTTTTTTTACTCCTTCTCGTTTACGCAATCCTTTTAAGTGGAGAATATGAATTAACAAGAAGCAATACGTTTAATACAATCACCTCGCTCCTGTAGTCTAGTCCGGCCAAGGATTCGGCCCTCTCGCGGCTGAGACCCGGGTTCGAATCCCGGCGGGAGCATGATGTATTCACTCGCTACGCTCGTGCAATGACACTTGCTTGCGGAATTCGAACGTGCTCAAAAATGCTTCTTACGACTCGCATTTTTGGCATCCCTCGCACCGCTGTGCTTCGGGTTCACTCCAACGTATCGGTGGAACCTCTTGCACTCTTGTGCTTCAGGGGAATCCCGGCGGGAGCATTAAACGTGGCGTGTCTATGTCAAAGAA
>JAHFPE010000106.1 GCA_023261345.1 Candidatus Woesearchaeota archaeon | reverse complement strand
AAATGAAATAATCGCGTTGACTGCTTTTTTTGTGTTTTCATCTCGTACTGTAATGTTTACGGGCGCACTTGTTCTTTGCGCCAGATCACAGAGCATACTTCCTCTTGATGGGAAACTCACTCTGCCCCCTTGCCCGGTTTTTCCTCGAAGTCCTGTTCCAATTGAGAGATCAATTGGTTTATTGTCTCTTAGGTTTGTCTCAAGCATGAACCTCAATGCAAATCCGCCGTTTCTTCCCGCGAATGCAAAAGGATTACGAAGCTCAACCATAACTGGAATGCTAATGTCGTACGCGAATGCATATTGTTGAATTCCAAACGTAAAACCAAATGTGTTTGTGAATGCTTGCGGACCGCAGATTGCGCCGTTGCAGTTCAAATGAAAGTATGGTTTCCAATCAAGATAACTAAAACTCGCGCTTACATCAGGATGCTGCTCTTCAATTGGAATGAGTTGTTGTCTGTTGTATGTTAAGTCAAACAGTTTGGGATCTCGCGTGTCTTGAACGTTTTTCGGAGAAGGAATGTACTTATAATTTTTAGTCCCCCAAACTTGAAGAAGAGGAATATACGCCGAAAGAATTTGCTGAACTTTTGTTTGCACATCACCAAGTATCCAATACGTTCCAGCATCGAGCCCGACGCTAACAGAACTAAATGGCGGAAGTGAGCTCGGGTCTTTGGCGGAAAATGCAGTGAGAATGTTTCCTACGTCTTTTTCGAGGAACGCGTGTTTTTCTTCAAGGTCAGTTATTGTAGTTGCAAGAGTGTAAATTTCAGGCAGATTTACAGGAGTTGTTATTGCGAAGTCATTGACGTTGTAGGAATTCTTGTTAGCTTTCGCAATGAGAGGATACGCTACGCTCAAAATAACAGAATCAGTTCCAATTCGCGCTTGAGTTACGAGTTCGCCGTTTGGCTGTACAGTAATGTATGAGAGTCCTTCAAAATTATGAAGGCAATTTGGAAGTTCTTCTTTTACGTATGTTGCAATTTGATCTTCAACACTTCCCTTTGCGCCTAAGAGTTGTGGTTGTCCTCGTCTAAATGTGCAGTTTGTGCACGTGTTCGAACTATCCATATTCCACCAGTACGCAACTGGATTTGTATCGTCGATAAGATATACTGCGTTTGTGTCAGTTGGATTTTTTTGTGACGGGTGCAATGATGTTGTTCTCACATAGCCGCCATGCTCTCCAGCAAGACGTATTGCATCTTCAGTGAGTGATTGCATACATGAATGCATAAACGCCCGAACAGGAAGTACCTCGATAGGAACATCTGAAAGAGTGGGCGCAGAAACACTTGTGTACTGTTGTGTGCTTTGTGATTGCCGAAGATAAATTGCTGCTGCCGCAAGAAGCAGTATGAGAAGTCCGATTATAATAAAGATTGTGACTTGGCCTTTCATATTTTGTAATTCCCCTTACACGTTTGGCTTCGAAGGGATTGTATATAAATGTTCTCACAAAAAAAAGCTGCTGTTTACCCAAGCTGCGCTATGAGTGGTTCAGCACTCAAGCATTTCTTAAGCGGATTAAAGTAAAGACTTTGTTCTGGAATAGTTGAACGTGTAATCACCGGCAGCAGTCCGAACAAGTGTGAAACAGACAAAGTTCGTGGGTTTGCGTTAAGAAGATCGTATAAAAATCTTAGTTCATCTGGAACATTATTCTGCGAGGTGCTATCCGCTTCATTTTTACTTACGGAATTTACAAGTTGAGCAGTTAAATTTTTTTCTCGAACATACTTGAGGACTGCAAGATCAAATGCAGTGTATACTGGTTCAAACATTCTGTAGGGAATGTGAGTTGCTCCATCCCACGCGCTGTATGTTGATTCTGTATTTCCTGAGCTTGAAGTTATTACAATATCTGCAGGAAAACTTAATTCTCTATCGAAAATATCTGCATGGGAAAGTGTTCCGCGAAATAATATTTGACACGCATTGACCTCACGAATAGATATTGGCGCACCTTCAGGGATATACGTTCCTGGGGTTGTAACATTATTCACGCAATGCACAAGACATGCTTGTGGTGAGAGTACGCGTTCAAGAAGTTCTGGAATTTGATACTGCATTTAACTCAGAAAACAAGTCGTATTCATAAGGGTTTCGCACAATACTTTATGTGTCATTCATTGATCGAATTTGGATTGAAAACTCCACAGGTCTGCTGTGGTTGCGAGTATCTTGCAATCTGAGAGAACGCAGTGAACCCTGAGTGGGTTTTTGATTCGCACCAGTACATGATTTAATTTACTAAATCTAAATCAGTCGCTGCTTCAGCCAACCCGTCTGTATTTCGCATATCTGCTGGAAGGATGTTGCGCGTGGTGTTTTGTTGTGCAATTTGTCCAGTCTGAATTGATTGATTAGATAGGGGTAGCTCTGCGAATGGTTGAGGTGATTGTACAGGTGAAGTTGCGGAAGATGAAGGTTGCAAAGAACCTTGCTCTTGTGTTGAACAGGCAATAAGGAGGAACGCAAAACAGAGTATGAACACGAATAAAACTGGCACGTACTTCATTGTTCTACCTCAAGAAGAAAGTCAATCCAGAGTTTTTTTGCATTCTTTAGAACTTGTTTACGGTCTCCAAGGGATTGTGCTGCATTAAAAGAAACTTTTTGTTCTTCGAGTGCGGCAATGATGCGCACTGCTTGATCTTCTGTTATGTATTTTTTTTCAAGGAGCCATTCGGCGCGTTCTTCAAGATCATAGAGTTTGAACTTGACAACCCAAAGAACGTTTTTTTCTAGCTCTAATTTGCACTCTTGTGTATTGCAGGCATCACTTGACTTTTTTATTTCTGAAATTCCAAACACATTTTTTACACATGCTGATCGTTCAATCATAGGACGCGCCCAGCATGGTTGAACTGAAGAATACGCATGAATGCAAGAGTCTTGACTCGCACCGCTTCGTGTTCTGCATTCTTCAGGAAGGTACGCAATTTTTAATTCATTACGTAAGTCAGAATTGCTGAGTTGTAATCGGCAACGAATACGGTCCTCTACACTTCCTAATGTATGACATTGTAACGAGGAGAGAAGTTGACTAACAGAAGCGCATGATGCAGACTCTTCAGGTTTAGGTGTGACAATAGATAGGCAGTCCACTGAAAGTTCGCACTTGCGTGTTTGTGTATGTTGATCTGAACACGCACTCCACTGAGTACAGGTCCACGTATCTTCAGTACATGACTGTACTGGCACTTGAGTTGCATCCGGCGTAGTTCGAAATGAACCACCGCCTCCGCTGCCTGCAGCAAAAACTATTTGCAAAAACATGAGGGCGAACAACAAGAATGATGCCGAGAAATATTTCATGAAAAGAATTCATCTCAGGTATATTTAAATGTTTACTTTACCCGCGGTGATATTGAAAAGTTCTGCATTGCCTCACCCTTCTTGCCGGGCCCCGCGTTCTGAATTCAATTTGAACTACACCTCTCCAGTCACGAAGCTTCGCTCGGCGTCCTACCCTGAAGCATAACAGCGATTCCCCAAATTGGCAATAAGGAATCGTTTCAATATCAATTTACCTGCACAGCAATCGGCACTCTTAACACATTTTCTCCGTCGCTAGCAACGATTGTCATGATTGCAGTTCCATGATAGCCAGGTGCTGGAGTTATTGCGAGTATTCCATTTGCAACATCAACAAAGACGCCATTTGGTTGTGTCGCTGAAAATGTGAGGCTGTGTTTTGCAGAGTCACTAAAAAGAGTTTTTAGCGAAATGATGGTAAGTTTTTGTACATCAATACTTGCACTCCCAGTGTATTTTATATTTCCTGAATTTGTATCTCCAAGATTTCCTTCAAGTACTGCAAACCCTAGAGTTGCTGGTTTTGAAACAAGAGTTGTAGCCAGAATAACTGCAAGAAAGAGTCCTGCGAATGCGGGAAAAGACATGCGAGAGCGGTTGTTTTGCTCTCTGTTTTTTTGTTGGGCTCCATGTTCAGTTCGCGATTCAGA
>JAHFPE010000105.1 GCA_023261345.1 Candidatus Woesearchaeota archaeon | reverse complement strand
TCCTGTAAAGTTCGCAACAGTGCAACAGGTTGAGAGGATGATAAACAACGAGAATGAAGAATAAAAAAACAACTCGCACTTCCTTCTCTGTATTGCAACGAGCAGTTATCATCATTCTCTTCATTATATTCGCTTGATTACGGCCAGCAAGCGATAAAAAAAATATGTTCTTACTACAACAAGCAACTATTCTATTATACGGGGGGAAGTGTCCCCCCCGAGCAGCCCCCTCACGAAGACGCTCACGACTCTTAGGACGACTTTCACTACGACGACGATTCAACACGAAAAATAAGCCTGGACAACAAGCAACAACTATAACCAAGAACAATAAACACAAAAATGAACACGTACAATAACTACGAACAAACAACCCTCTACTTCTTCGCTTTCGCATTTTTTGCAAGACGAGAAAGTTCCTGCACACTACCAGTTAATTCAGGGAGCACTTGCTGAAACACCTTTTCCATTGCCTTTATTTCAGTTCCAACGTCAAGCAAATTCCTATCATACTCACTTACTTTTCCAAGGATTCCTTTTTGCAAATTATTAAGTGATTGCTGAATATCTACGCTACTTTGCTCAAGTTTCGCAAGGCGTTCTTCAACTTTATCTCGCCAGCCCGCCATTCGTCCCATCTCATCCTCGAATTCTTTCCACTTCTCATCAACAACACTCTCAACTAATTCTTCCATTTCTTCAGGCGCTTTTCGTGCAGAAGAATTGTCATCATCTGAAGAATCTGATTCTGAAGCTTCAACATTCATCTCCGGGAGGGGTGGAATTTCACTGCCTGGAGAAGGAGCGCTTGGACCTACTGCAGCATGTGCTTCTGCTTGACTTAACGCGTCATAAATCTGTTGTGAGGAATACCCTCCTCTGCCTAGTGCTTGCATGATCTGATTATTCGTTAAGCCCTGCTGCTGCATAGTAAGAACCTGATCAATTGGCAAGTCTTGCGCAGAGCCAGACGCGTCTTCTTTTTTCTTTTTTAATCCATCTAATAATCCCATACACGACTACAGAAAAACACAGGTTATTAAATGTTCCGCCAAAAGGATTCCTCAGGTCGTGCTCACCCCTCCTCTGCTCACAGGAGAATCTTAGACTACGACGATCAGTAACTTATGCAAACGGAGAGCAAAACAATATAAACTTCATGCACAACAAATACTCATGCTCACACTTAGAAAATCTGGCGAACGAGGCACAACGACAACAAAGTGGCTAGAAAGCAAACACACATTTAGCTTCGGAACCTATCAAGATTCTGAACACGATGGATTCAAACGACTCAAAGTTCTCAATGAAGATTGGATAGCACCAAACACTGGCTTTAATCTGCATGAACACAAAAACATGGAAATCATAACGTACATGATTAACGGAACCCTCGAACACCTCGATAGCATTGGCAATCAAACAACACTGCGAAAAAAAGACGTTCAACACATCAGCGCAGGAACAGGAATACTCCACCAAGAGTATGCTGGAGATAAAGGTGCACATTTACTTCAGATATGGATACTTCCTGAACAAAATATCAAACCAAGACATGCGCAACAAGCACTTCTTCATAGACCCGGTTGGGAACCATTTTCAGTTGAAATGTTGAAAAATACTCAATGTAGTATCTCTACTGCAATAATTAAATCAAGAATGACTGAAAACTATGCGCTTCCAAAAGGAACATGCGCATGGCTACAAGTTGTTGTCGGCAAACTTATGATAAATGGACTCACAGTTTCTTCTGGCGATGGATTAGCAACAGACGAATCACTCAAAATGGTTGCTGCACAGGATAGTGAGGTGCTTGCGATTGAAATTAGAAAAAATTAAAGAAAAAAACATTTGTTGCGCTCCTCGAAAAAACGAATTTTTGATTTTACAATTTCTGCCTCTTAAGCAACAACGAATTCGTTACAACACTAACTGAACTAAGAGCCATAGCTGCTCCAGCAATCATTGGTGATAACAACACGCCAGTAAACGGATACAAGACTCCTGCTGCAATTGGAATACCAAGTACGTTATACGCTAACGCCCAAAACATGTTCTGGCGAATCTTTCGCATTGTTTGTTTACTCAATCGAATGGCCTTATAGACATCGCGAGGATCATTACGCATCAGCACAATATCACCAACCTCAAGAGCAACATCTGTTCCTGACTTCATCACAATCCCAATATCAGCTTGGGCAAGAGCAGGCGCATCATTTACCCCATCGCCAACCATTGCAACCTTTACCTTACCGTTCTTTTGCGCTTCCTTCACAGTTTCTGCCTTTTTCTCAGGTAAAACTTCGGCATAAACTCGAGTAATGTTAAGAGATTTCGCAACAGCAGCAGCAGTAAGTTGGTTATCACCGGTCACCATAGCTGCAACATACTTTTGTTTATTGAGCTGCGCGATTGCTTCTTTACTTGTTTCACGTGGAACATCAGCAACAGCAAGTAATCCCAAAATCTTTCTGTTTTTTCCAAGAATCCTTCCAAGAATCATTACTGTTTTGCCATCTTCTTGCAGAAGGCGTACTTGAGAGAGAATAGGTTCTTTTACGTGATGAAGCAGTTCATTGCCTAGCACATACTTTTTTCCTTTAATAGTTCCTTCGATACCTTTGCCTGCAATCGCATGAAAACCACTTACTCTCACACTCGCAATTCTTCTTTCTTTTGCAGAATGCACAATAGCTTCAGCAAGTGGATGCTCTGAATGCGATTCAAGACTGCTTGCCATACGCAAAATTGTCGTCTCATTTTCGCTTATTGAAACAACATCAGTAACTTTTGGCTTTCCTTCTGTTAACGTGCCTGTTTTGTCAAATAACACATTTGTGATTTTTCCTGCTCTCTCCAGCACATCGCCTCCTTTGATAAGAATCCCATGCAACGCCCCTTTTCCAGTACCAACCATAATTGCAGTAGGAGTCGCAAGACCAAGAGCACACGGACAAGCAATCACAAGCACTGAAACTGCAGCAAGAAGAGCAAAGGAGAATGCAGCGCCAACTGCCATCCAAACGACAAAGGTAATTATTGCAATCAGAATAACAGCAGGAACAAAATACGCACTTACAACATCAGCAAAACGCTCAATAGGTGCCTTTCTTGCTTGCGCATCCTCAATAAGACGTTTTATTCTATTCAATGTTGTATGTTTACCAACTTTTTGTGCTCTGCAAAGCAAACTGCCGTTTTTGTTTATTGTACCACCAATCACTGCACTCTTCTTTCCTTTTTCAATAGGAATACTCTCACCAGTAATCATGCTTTCATCAACAGAAGATTCACCGTCGATAACAATACCATCAACAGGAATATTCTCTCCTGGCTTCACACGAAAGAGGTCACCAACATGAACGTCATCAATAGGAACTTCAATTGTTTCTTTTCCACGCACAACATGCACGATCTTTGGCGCAAGAGCCATTAGCGATTGAATCGCAGCTCCTGCTTTTCCTTTCGCAAACGCTTCAAGAGTTTTTCCAAGCATAACAAGGGTAATAAGAACAGATGAAACTTCATAATATTGTTCTGGCACTCCACTTAATGAAAGATAAATACTGTACGCAAACGCAGCAGATGTTCCAATTGCAATTAATGAGTCCATGTTCGCACTTTTGTTCTTTAGCGCAGACCACGCACCTTTGTAAAAGGTAGCACCAACGTAAAACTGAACAGGAATTGCAAGAAGCAAGAGAACAAACGCACCATACGGAAGTTCCACACCAGTAAACAATAATCCATCAGGCATGAACAACAAACCAATGAGAACAAGCGGAATTGTAAACAAACTACTCGTGATGAGTAATTTCTTGTACGCCGCATATTCTAGCTGCGTATGCGAAATTTTGGTGGAATCATTCTGCGCATCATTCGCATTTCCGGATATTATTGCTCCATATCCAGCACGAGTAACAACATTAGAAAAAACATCAGAACTTATTTGCGCATCATGAGTTACAGTTGCTTTGGCTGTTGCAAAATTAACAACCGCATTCTCTACCCCAACTTGCTTACTCAACATCTTTGTTAAGGTTACAGCACAACTTGCACAATGCATTCCAGAAACATCCAAACGCGTTATCAAT
>JAHFPE010000104.1 GCA_023261345.1 Candidatus Woesearchaeota archaeon | reverse complement strand
GAGGTTGGCACTGCAACAAAAATTGTTCTTGTTCAGCGCAGAGACTATGAGTATGATTATGAGCAGACTGGAATGTTATGTGAACTTGCAAAATTGTATAAGCAGTGGCAAAAACAAAAACCACTTTCGAATATGCTTGGTTCTGAATCGTGTTCTCGCTACAGCTCTCGAAGGTATGCTGAACTTCAAGAGGTGTTACTTAGAGTTTTCAAGCGCGATCCGCTCGGCGCGTTTGTTGAATTGCATAGGTTGAAGCGTCGAGAACAGGCGTTAAAGGACGAGCAAGCGATTCCTTCCGAGGGAGTTACGTGTTTGCAAAGTTACTATAAAATTCTTGATGTGCTAGTTAGTCAGATTGAGGGAACAAAACTTGTTCGCCTTGCAAATGATTTTCTCGCAGGATATGTTGTTGGAAATCGTGATGTGTACAGGCGTTTTTTTACTCCGACAATAAAGCCTGATTTCATGTTTGCAAAATTAATGTCTACTCCTCCAATTGATGGAGAGGAACTTGATTCATATTCTGTTGGTGGCTCTGATGTAACGTTGTTTTCCTTACCTGGCAGCGTGCAGTATTTGTATCATGTGATTCCTCCTGAGTTTAAGCTCAATGAGGACACGTATTCTTTACTTGATGCTGCGAGAAAAATTCTTGCTGAACATCAACCGCAACGCCAAGAATTTGTTGATCCTCTGCGCCTGCGTGAAGTGTTTACTTCTGTTGGTGGTGATATGCTCGATGAGCTTGCGAGTTATCGGAATTTGCGTTTGCGTGAAAAAGAGCGTGATGAACTTGCGGCTATTCTCGTGCGGTACACTGTTGGGTTCGGTCTTATTGAAGTGTTACTTGGTGATGATCGTGTACAGGACATCACAATGAATAGTCCGATGGGAAGAACGCCAATGTTCATTGTTCATCGCGATTTTGGTGATTGCAGAACAAATATTATTCCAACAATTCCTGAGGCTGAAAGTTGGGCATCCAAGCTTCGTCTCCTCTCAGGTCGTCCGCTTGATGAGGCAAATCCAATTCTTGATACCGAACTTATTTTGCCAAATAGCAGAGCGAGAGTTGCAACAATTACTGCTCCTTTGAATCCGTCTGGGCTTGCGTATGCGTTTCGAAGACATCGTGATAAGCCATGGACCTTGCCGTTATTCATTAATTCTGGAATGATGACTCCACTTGCTGCTGGAGTTACTTCATTTCTTGTTGATGGAGCAAGAACATTGCTTGTTGCAGGTACACGAAGTGCAGGAAAAACATCACTTCTTGGCAGTGTGATGACTGAAATTATGCGTAGAATTCGTATTCTCACAATTGAGGACACGCTTGAACTTCCAGTCGATGGACTTCGCGAGTTAGGATATAATATTCAAAGCATGAAAGTAGCATCTGCTCTGACGAGAGGGACAACAGAAGTAAGTGCTGATGAAGGTATCAGAACTACACTTCGATTGGGTGATTCATCTCTTATTGTTGGTGAAGTTCGTTCAGTTGAAGCGCGTGCACTTTACGAATCAATGCGTGTTGGTGCTCTTGCGAATGTTGTTGCCGGCACCATTCATGGTGATAGTCCGTATGGTGTGTTTGATCGTGTTGTGAATGATTTGGGTGTTCCTCGAACAAGTTTCAAAGCAACTGACATCATTATTGTTGCAAATCCAGTGAGAAGTCCAGATGGTTTGCATCGATCTCGTCGAGTAACATCGATTACTGAGGTTCGTAAGCATTGGACTGATGATCCAATTGCAGAGGGAGGGTTTGTTGATTTGTTACGTTACGATGCAACTACTGATTCTCTGCAGCCAACTCCTGATTTACTCAATGGAGATAGTGAGATTATCAAAAGTATTGCCGGAAGCGTGCGTGAATGGGCTGGGAATTGGGACGCTGTGTGGGATAACATTCAACTTCGTTCAAAAATGAAAGCTGCAGTAGTTGATGTCGCTGCTAAATTAAAAAATCCTGAATTGCTTGAGGCAAAGTTTTGTATTGCTGCAAATGATGTGTTTCATAAAATAAGTGAGGAGGTTCGTGAGGAGTCTGGTAGTTTGAATAGTTCTCGTATTTTTTTTGATTGGAATGAATGGCTCAAAAAACAGGTGAGGTAGCTATCTTGAGGAAACAAGCAGGAACAGATGCAGAAAGAAATGCAGGGAAAAATTTAGGTACAGGTGCTGATGATTCATTTGCTGCTTCCGAACTTGTAGCAAGGTATCGCAAAAAACTTGCAGAACAGCTTGGTGCAACATTGAGCGAACCAGTTGTAGTTTCTCGAGAATACCGTGAATTTCGTAAAGAAGCGCTTCCGCGTCATCTTTCGTTGTATGAACGCGCGTGTAAAATTGCAGGAAAAGTTCTTTCTCCAAAAGTTACTGGTCGTATTGCCGAGGAAATGCAAGAACACTTGCGAATTGCTCATCTTGAGATTTCTGCTTCTGAAGCGTATGGCTTGAGTGTATTGTTTCCTCTTGTGTATCTTATTGCGGGCGCGTTAGTTTCGTATTTGGTGTTTGATTCTTTGTTCTTTGTTTTGTTTTTTTTGTTTTCGAGTGTTGGTTTTTTCTTTTTGTTTCAGAAAATTCCCGGATTTATTGCAAATGAGTGGCGTATGCGTGCAAGCAATCAGATGGTTCTTTGCGTTTTTTATGTCGTTACGTACATGCGCCACACATCGAATCTTGAACGTGCAATCACGTTTGCAAGTGAGCACTTAACTCCTCCTCTTTCTCTTGACTTAAAAAAAGTTCTCTGGGATGTTGAAACTGAAGTGTATGATACTGTTCAGGAATCACTTGATGTGTATTTGGATACTTGGAGGAAATGGAATAACGAATTTGTTGAGTCAATGCATTTGGTTGAGGGTTCGCTTTTTGAAAGTGAAGAAGAGCGCAGAGTTGGGTTGCTAGAAAAAGCACTTGATGTTATTTTATCTGAAACGTATGATCGAATGTTGCATTATGCACAAGGGCTCAAAAGTCCAATCACGTTACTTCATATGCTCGGAATTATTCTTCCAATTCTAGGACTTGTCATTTTGCCTCTGATGGTGAGTTTCATGCAGGAAGTGAAGTGGTATCATATTGCAGTTGTGTACAATTTGGTGCTTCCGCCACTTGTGTATTTTGTTGGAAAAAACATTTTGGCAACACGTCCTTCTGGGTACGGCGACGTTGACATTCGCGCATTATCACTTGAACTTTCGAATAACGGTTCACGTATTGGGGGAACGTTGAGTATTCATCCGGTTCTTATCGCTATTCTCGTAGGTGTTGTGGGGTTAAGTATCGGTCTTTTTCCGATAATCCTCCATGCTGTGCAACCAGATTTTGAGCTTCAAGTTGCGAGTGACTTTTATTTGCTTGATTACAAAAATGCCACATTTGGTGGTGGCGAGCTTGGTCCGTATGGTATTGGCGCATCAGTACTTAGTTTATTTATTCCTGTTGGAATTGCACTTGCGTTAGGATTGTATTATCGTCTGATTAGTAAGGATGTAATTGGTATTCGTGAGCGTGCAAGTGCTCTTGAGCAAGAGTTTTCTTCTGCGTTGTTTCAATTAGGAAATAGACTCGGAGATGGTATTCCTGCAGAAGTTGCGTTTGATAAAGTTGCAGCTGTGATGGAAGATTCTGTTGCAGGCCAGTTCTTTCGTGTTGTGAGTACAAATATTAGGAAGTTAGGCATGGGAGTCTATGATGCAATTTTTAATCCAAGAGCTGGCGCGCTACTAAAATTTCCAAGTTCCATTATTCAGAGCAGCATGAAAGTGCTTGTGGAGAGTATGCAAAAAGGCCCTCGTGTTGCATCACAAACACTTCTCAATGTGTCAAGGTATATTCGTGAGATGCACAGAGTTGATGAACGTCTTCGTGATTTGATGGCTGAAACTATTTCTGATATGCAGTCGCAAGTTTCATTTTTAACTCCGGTAATTGCAGCAATTGTGATTGGTATTACGAGCATGATTACTGACATTATGGGCGGGCTTCGTTCGCGCGTACTCAACTTTGGCGGGCAGGGCGTAGAACAGTTATCAAGCATTCTTAGTTTGTTTGGAGATGGAATTCCTACGTACTATTTTCAAATCGTTGT
>JAHFPE010000006.1 GCA_023261345.1 Candidatus Woesearchaeota archaeon | reverse complement strand
CCATTGTTTAGAAATCAGGGAATCTTAAAGGCGCTCATGAAGTTTCAAGCGGAGTGGGCAAAAAAGAAAGGCTACAAAAAGATCAAGATTAAGACGAGGAATACGAGGAGAAGTATGCTCTCATATTTAGTAAAGTATGGTTTCTTCTTTACTGAAGTTGAACAACACGCCTGCGTTGAGGAGAATAGGATTTCTCTTGAGAAGGACTTATGAGATTCATGATATAAAATTCAAAGCACCTGCACATTCACTTCATTACCATAGTTGAGTGTTTCTACACCATGCGTTCCTTTGATGTCTTGTTCGAATTGCTTGAATTTTTCTGGTAGTGTGAGTTGTTTGATTGGTGCTTTGAGGCTTAGTTTAGCATCTTTTTTTGCTTTCCAAATAGTAGTGTTAAGTGCGACTAGTTCGTCAACACCGATATTTGGTATTTGACTTGGTGTTTGATTTAGTGCTTGATTTGACGTTGGTTCTTGACTTGATGTTTGTTCTTGCGGCGTGTTCATTGTTTGAATTGGTATTGTGCTTGGGAATTGTTCGAGATGAATGTTTTTTGTTCTGAGAGCATCAAATATTTTGCAGGTGATAAATGGTAGAACTGGCGCCCAAAGGAGAAGTATTGTATCAAGTACTTTGTGTAGCGTCCATAGCGCACTTTCTTGGCAGTTTTTCGTGAATTTTCCTTCTGTGTTGTATGCTCTGTTTTTTGCAAGTTCAATGTAGTGTGATGCAAATGTTTCCCAAATGAAATGCTTTATTTCTAGTGCAGGCGTGTGGAAGTTGTAGTTTTCATAGCTTTCTTTGGTAAGAGTAATGATTCTGTTTGTTTCTGCAAGAATCCAAAGATCAATTGGTTCGAGTGCTGGTTGTATTTCTGGCGATTCGAACATGCTTATGAATCGTGAAACGTTCCAAAGTTTAACTATTGTTTTTCCTGCTCCATCAATTCTTTCAAAGCTGCATTTGAAATCTTGCCTTTCAAGGTTTCCTTCTGTGACTGCCCAGAGTCTGAATGGTTCTGCGCCAAACCGATCAAGCACGTCTTTTGGGTTGATGATGTTTCCGATGCTTTTGGACATTTTGTGTCCTTGTTCATCAGTAATGTGGTGGTTGATCCACACGTCGCTAAACACAAGTTTTCCTGTGAGATGATAGCATTTGAGAATTGTGTAGTAAAGCCATGTTCGTACAATGTCTTTTCCTTGTGGCCTTAGTGTGCATGGTTTTGCTGCGTTATAAAGTGTGTTGTCTCGTGACCATTTAAGTATGTAAAGTGGTGAGATGCTGCTATCAAACCATGTGTCAAGTACGCGCGAGTCTCCATCGAATGTTGTTCCGTTGCATCTTGGGCAGTGTTTAATTGGGCATTCTTGTTTCCATGGTTGGTAGTACTTGCCTTTTGGAGGAACGATTACTTCTTTGCATGATCTGCAATACCAAAGGGGAACTTCTGTTGCGTAAAACCTGCGCCTCGTGATTGGCCAATCAATGCTTACGCTGCTTATCCAATCAAGAAGTAATTGTCTTGATTCTGGTGCGAAAAACCGTAATTTTTTTGCGAATGCAGTCATTTTTTTCTTGTGATCGATTTGTTTTGCGTATAGTTCTGGCATTGCAATGAATTCTATTGGGTCTTTTGATCGTTCGCATATCGGCGATCGATGTGTGAATTGTTGTTGTTCTACGAGTAATCCTTGTTGTTGTAGTTCTTCTATCATTTTTTTTCTTGCGGGTTTGACGTAGAGCCCTTTGAGAAATCCTGCGTGTTCATTCATTGTTCCATCTTGCGTAACTGCGATTATAGGGCGAATTCCCATTTCTCTAAAAAAGCGAATGTCGGCAAGGTCTCCTCCGCCGCACATCATAACTAGTCCAGTTCCTTTCGTGGGGTCTGCGATTGTGTGACTAAAGATTGGGACTTCTTTGTTGAATAGTGGGGTTATGGCGGTTTTTTTGTTTAGGTGTTTGTAGCGTTGGTCTTGTGGATTAAATACAACCATTGCGCACGTGCATACGAGTTCTGGTCGTGTTGTTGCAATGTGTATTTTTTCGCCTGTTTCTTTTACTGTAAAAATGATTGTGTTGAATTGGGTTTGTTTTTCTTCATACGCTACTTCAGCATCAGCAAGTGTAGTTTGGCATCCTGGGCACCAGTTGTTGATTCTGTTATCTTCATAGATGAGTCCTTGTTTCCACATGTCAATAAATGTATCTTGCGTTAATGAACGGTAGTCTGGGCTGTCTGTTTCGTAGACTTCTCCAGGGTTAGTTCCTACTGTCCACGAGTTGAAGCTAATGCCGCATCTAAGGAAGCTTTCGACACTAGCAAATGATGTGCGTTCAAGAATTTTTCTGCAAAGTTCAAGTGCTTCTTCTCGTGATATTGTGGTGAGTTTTGTTTTGAATTCTTTTTCTGCAGCAACTTCAATTGGTAGACCATTGCGATCCATTCCAAGTGGGAATAATACAGAGAATCCAGTCATGCGTTTGTACCTTGCAAACATGTCCATTAGGGAGTAGGTTGTGACGTGGCCGATATGTACAGGTGCATTCACGTATGGTGGTGGTGTGTCTATGCTGAAAATCGGTAACTGTTTTTGGCTCTTTGCGTTTGTTTTTGGCTGTGGCCATGCAAAATTGTACGCGCCATGTGTTTTCCAATCTTGGTATAATTGTGTTTCAAATTCTTTTGTCCATTGATTCGGTATTTTTGGTTCTGGCATTTTTTAGTGACAGTTTTTTATTAGTTGTGATTTCTTTTCTGTTGCGATTAATAGTCTAATTGCGCGCCAGTGAGTTGTTTTTCTAAGTCGTACCAACTCATGCGTTTTGCTTTAGCTGCCCGAGTTCGTTCCTTACACGAGCTAAGGAATCTGGTTGTTCGTTCAAGAATGTTATCTTCATCTTGGTTTAATTTGAGCACTGTTAATGAACCAAGGATGCCATCTCCTTCGCTTGACGAATGAAGTTCTTTTATTTTCCGCCTAGCTTCAGTAATGATTGTGGAAGCGAGTTTTTCTGGCTCTTCAAGCTTTACTGTTCTTAGTAATTGTTTGTCTTTTCCATCATTAACAATAAGTCGAATTGTTATTTCATCTGTTTGTGGAACGTACTTGGTGAGTTGTAATTGTTTGAAACTCATAATGACTTGTTGCATACGTGCTTTCGCTTCATTGTTGTTTTTAAACCTTAACATTTACTTGCGCAATAGAAAAGTACCTTGTCTTATAGTTCTTTTCTGTTCCGCTCTTTTGAAGTGTGAGTTGGTTGTTGTTCGTGTTAATTCTTCGTTTAGTTTCGTCGTCGTAGTGAAAGTCGTCGTCGGGAGAGCCGCGAAGAGAGCCGACTCGTGAGAGTCGCCGTAGCTATGAGAGTCGTTCGTGAGGAGAGCTATCAGGGGGACGCTTTGCCCGTATGAACGCTCGTTGCTAGTTGTAGTGAAGAGAAGTTAGTAAGAGTTTTTCATTTTTCTTTTTTTAAAATTGTAATTGAGCGGAATAGGCTAAACGCGAATTTTGTGGCTAACCCTTATTAACCTCTTCTCTTGCAACTACAGTATGCCTTCAGAAGTTAAGGGTCTTATTGTTGGCGGTGAATTTGGTAGTTTGCTTATTCGAGAGCAGTCAGGAAAAAGTTTTGAGATTGGCGAGTTATTTATTGCCGAACTCGTTACCGGCAGTTTGCTCTTACAAGTCGTTGATCTTTTGCATTCTTCTCAACTCTCAAGTCAACAGCTTGAGCATGTTGGAGGCATGTTGCTTGAGGAGTCGGATGTTCAATTGTTTGAGGAGCATTTGAGAACATATGTTGTTGCAAAAGCAAAGACTATACTTCTTATTGGAGGGAAAAAATCTGAGAATGTTTTTTCTGCTGCGCCAAAAATTCTTCCGCCGCTATTCACCAAGGTTCGTGAGCTTTTTCCTTCAGATCTTGCATTCTTAGGCAATCCTTCGTCTCCTTTACAATTGGGTTTTGTTCGTTCCGGCTCGCGTGTTCTTACTGTTCCCATTCTTCTTGATGGAAAAAGTGTTCTGAGCCATCATGTGCTTGTGACTGGAACAACTGGAAGAGGAAAAAGCGTTTTCATGGCGAACTTGTTTTGGCATGTTCTTAACCAAGGATATTGTGGAATGCTCATCTTTGATCCACATGATGAATATTATTCTCGTGTGGGTGGTACTGGTATTTGTATTCACCCAAGTAACGCGCGTTTGTTGTACTATAGTGTCTCGCCAATTGCTGGAGGAATGACTCTTGCAATTCCTATTTCGCAACTTGTTCCTCATCATTTTGATGGCTGTATGGACTGGACTGAAGCGCAGCGTGAGGCAATGCATGCAGCTTTTCGGCTTTGGAAAAAAGAATGGATTTCTCGTCTATTAACGTGTGAGACTCTTGCAAGAGTGCATGAGCAAACAATTGCTGTTCTTCAGCGTCGTTTGATGCAGTTGCTTCGAATTGAGATTGGAGAAGCAACTAAGCAATTGTTGAACGCAGAAAAGGATAATCAAATTCAATTGCAGTGTTCAGGAATCTTTCACCCACAGAATGGACAGTCTACTGTGAGCGACATTATTCGTGCAGTTACGTCTGGCAAACTCGTTATTGTTGATACTTCTGAACTTTCTGGTCCTACAGAAATTCTTCTTGCAAGTATGCTAAGTACAATGTTGCTTGAGCATTACAAGTCTTTGTCTCTTGAACAACTGCACGCTTCTCCAATTGCGTCAATTGTTCTTGAAGAAGCCCCGCGAGTTTTAGGAAAAGAAGTTCTTCAAAAAGGACCAAACATTTTTGCAACTATAGCACGAGAAGGTAGAAAGTTTAATGTTGGTCTTGTTGCAATCACGCAACTTCCAAGTCTGATTCCAAGGGATATTTTAGCGAATCTTAACACAAAAGTCCTACTCGGAACAGAATTGAAGTCAGAACGTCAAGCAATTATTGAGAGCGCAGCGCAAGATCTTAGTCAGGATGAGCGTGCAATAGCGTCGCTTGATAAAGGAGAAGCGATTGTTACCTCAACCTTCACAAAATTCGCAATTCCAATTCGAGTTCCAAGTTTTGAGGAAACAAGTTCAAGCGCCAGAAATCGTGCACGAGAGCAGCGTCAATTGTTTGGTGGGATGAGAATCAATTCATAAAATAAGTGAGTGTATTACGCAAAATGGTGGTTCGAAGTTCACGTAAATATTTTGAGACAGCTTGGCAGCAAGCAAAACCTTAGAATTCCTTGAACGAAAGGAGTGTAGTCTGTCGAATGAATTATTTTTCAGATTTACGTTTGAAGATTGCATCGAGTTTTGGTTTGAGATGTGCATAGAGGGTGATAAGATCTCTTGTTTCTTGAAGCGTGACTTGTTTTGCATAATATCGCGAAAGATTGCGCTTTTCTCGTGCGTTGTCAAGTTTGCTGATATCAAACATTGTCATTTCTGAATATTTTGCAAGAAAGCTGATGGTTGCAAGGTGTGAATATGATTTGAATCCTTCAATTGCAAGAAGAGCGTCAGCGCAGGCACGGATTGCTTCGTACACTTGTTCAAAGACTAATGTGGCAGATTCTTCTTTTAATTCCAAACTTAAGATTAGTTTGACGCTTTGTTCTGCGTCCTGTCGTAACGATTTTGCAAGTGCTAAATCAGGCGATGTGTTTCGGACATCGTTTGTTGCCAGAAATTCTTCAAAGCGTTTCATATGTTCAAGTATCCTTTCAGAATGATTCCATTGGCAAGATTTGTTCTGAAATTTTTGTTCGAGCGTTGTAAATCTGTATCAAGTATTTGAATTTCGCGCTTTAACAATGCAACATACTTGCTGAGTTCTAGCGACATCTTACGTTTCGTGATAATGGCAATATCAATATCGCTTGTTCTGGTATCTTCTCCTCTACTGTAGCTTCCAAAAAGAATAATGGCATCAGGTGCGACATACTCTTTGTTCAGATGTTCAACAAGTCCTGATAGGTATAACGAACGAAGATTGTTCAGGCGTTTTAGCGTGATAAATGCTGACTTTTCTCTGTTGACACGTACTTCGACAACTGCTCGTGTGGCATGCTTGATGAGAAGTCCTTCTTTTTCAAGTAAATTGACGTCTCTTAAGACTGTGTTCGGGTGAAGTTTAATCTGTCGAGAGATTTCACGGATATGATACACTCCTTCCGGATCATCAAAAAAGAGCTGCAACACCTTACTATCGTATATTTTTTTGTTCATTTGTACAAAATAATGTTCAAATGTATATAAAGGTTAACATTAAGACTCCTGAAGATCGCAAATATTCCCCTGTTCGCGGATACGTTCACAGAGGGAATATTAACCTACGACTAACACTTGTCGACCGTTTAACATTTGCGCTGTGAGCCGCAGCGAACTGGCAAATGTTTCATCAACCTTTATAATCCCTCAACTGTTCATTCTTGTTATGCAGCACATGCTTGGGTTTAGTGGAACAATCGAAATTTGTCTTCGTAAGGCAAAGCTTCCAGAATATTTTTCTCGTTTTCGTGAATTGAATCTTGCTCTTTCGCTAAAAGAGTTTCATGCGACTCCAGCTGATATCATTCTTGTGCAGGCAATTCGTGCGGGTGAAGAACTTGAATGTTCAATGAAGCAATTGTTTTCCCGTTTGCGTGAATGGTATGGTTGGTTTGCTCCGCTTGACGTTCCTTTAACAATTGAATCGCTTTGTTTGAACGTGAAATCCGCAATTCCCTCCTCACAATTTGCAGTAAGTGATGTTGCTGAAATGAATGCACTTGCAGAGAGACTTCTGAATATAAGTAATGAAGTATCAACGCATCAAGAATATGTCTATTCTCGGTTAGGTGAATTAATGCCTGCAACAGTTGCAATTGCAACTCCGCGTCTTGCCGCAAGATTGTTGTGCCATACTGGTTCGCTTCGTCGTCTTGCGCTTATGTCTTCTTCAACCATTCAACTTCTTGGCGCTGAAAAAGCTCTTTTTAGGCATCTTGCTACTGGCGCAAAAAGTCCTAAGTATGGTTTTTTAATTGAGCATCCTCTTGTGCAACAATCGCAAAATAAGGGACGTGAAGCGCGTCGTCTTGCTGGCAAAATAGCTATTGCTGCAAGAACTGATTTTTTCAGAACTGCCCCTCTGGTCGAGCGTGCGGTATGAGCTTTCGAGAAGAAAAGAAAAGTTCGTCTGATCTTCTAATGAAGGTTGGAAAGAAGGATTATGCAACGCGTAATGCGGTTCCAGGAATTCGTGTGTACGGTGAAAAGCTTGTTTCTGTAAATGGTGAGGAGTATCGCGTGTGGGATCCACACCGCTCGAAACTTGCTGCGGGGTTCGCAAACAAATTGCTGCTTTCGCTTTCGCCAAATTATGTGGTGTTGTATCTTGGTGCGAGTACAGGAACTACTGTTAGTCATATTGCAGATCTTGTTCCGAAAGGTTTTGTGTTTGCAATTGATAGTGCTCCTCGTGTGATGCGTGAGCTTTTGCAGCTCACAAAACAACGGTCTAATATTGCGCCAATTCTTGCAAACGCTTCGCACCCAACTGAGCTTGCTTCGCGCTTGAGCATGGTTGATTTTATGTATCAAGACATTGCAAGCAAAGATCAGGTGCGTATTTTTGTCGAATGCATGAAGTTGTTTTTGGAAAAGAACGGCACAGCAATTCTTTGTTTGAAAGCGCGCAGTATTGATGTTACCGCAAAACCAGTTGTTGTTTTTGAGCGAGCAGCAAAAGAACTTGCGGCAGAAGTTACTGTTGTACAACAATTATTGCTTGGTGCGTACTATCCTGATCATTGTTTGTTTGTGTGTAAACATTCACGAGTTCACTGATGTTCACGCAGCAGAAATGTTTATTTTTGGTATTGTGCGATTGTAGTTGCGTATTGATTCATGAATAATTCTTCCGATGTTTCTTGGCGTATCTGCATCAAGTGTAGTTCCAATTACTTTGCCAACATCCGGGTGACCTGTTTGTATGTATTTTTTCATGTCGATTTGGAATATGAGTGTTCCTACGTATTTTTTTGTTGGTCTTGCAATTCTACTTCCAAAAAAGAGTATTCTACCTGTTTGATCGTAACAGAATTGTAAAGTTATTGTTTTGTCAGTTAATTTTGGCGTGCATTGTTGTTCTATGGTATTAACGATGCCTAGCGTATTATGAAAGAATTGTGATATGTTTTCTGAAACAATATCTGTCATGGTTCATTCGTGAAATGATGGTTATATATTTCTTTGTGTTCGTTATCTCAAAAGTTCTTGTATTTCTCTTGCGACATTCACGTATGCCTTCCATCTCGTATCCTGTGTTTCAGCATACGCTCGCGTGGCATAAAATTCTGCCCTTGTTGCATTGTGTTTTGCAAGTTTGCATTCTTTTATATCTGAACATCCATTTTCTCGTGCGCGTACTCCGTCGCGAATTCTAAAACCTACGAGTTCAAGGCATCGTTGTGGTGCAGTAAAAATGTATTCTTCCAAATATCTTACTTCATCGCGTCCCATCTTTCGTGCGCCAGTTCTAACTAAACTCTCAATTTGTTCATTCGAAAGGCAAGGTCCTGATTCGTACAGGTTTACATCATCAATTGTGGGAGGCAGCATTGTTGTTCCTTCTAAATCATTTGCTCTTAGGATTTCTGTTCCATCAAGCATTTTTTCAAATAGCCAGTTTCTGTGTGTTGCATCGCGATATGCAATTGGCGAACAAGTTGCAAGAGACTCATCAGTTACGTTTGTAGTTTCAAGAAGTTCTCTTGTAGTTTCTGTTTTTAGTTCCGAATAATACTTGAGTAGTGTTTCTTCAAGTCTTCGTTTGCTATGTCCTCTTTTGCGAGGGTCTGTTCTGTTTGGCGGAGTGTGTTCTCGCATGTTCCACAAGAGTTCTGCGCATTGTTCAACAACTCTAGCTCCCTGTTCTCCAGGTTCTTGTTCGAGTTTTTCTTCAAGTGTAATTCCCGCATAACAACTGACAAGATATGCATGTCCCTCGTGGTTTGGTGTGAAATATACAGGGACAACAATTTGTGAGGGTAGTCTTTCTTCGTACCATTGTGAGTTGGTTAGCGCAGCTTCAAGTTGTGGTGCTTCTGATGAAGGCCTTTTCAAAAATCTAAGTGTTGCAGAAAGAAATTCGTCTGCAGGTATTTCTAGAACTTCACTCTTGCTGTGCACGTCAAGTTGCCGAAATGTTCCCCTACTCAAAAATTCAGGTATTGCCGAGTGCCATAACGTGTGCGCTTGTGCTCCAAATACTGAAGCGCTTCCAGTCCAGTTGTTATTCAGTGCTCTATTCTGCAATGCGTATGGAAAAGGGAAGCATTCTTCAAGGAGTGCTCGTTGCTCATGTAGGGCAGCAAGAAGCATGGCGCCAGCTGCTTTGTATTCTGCAGGTACGTGTTCCAAACAAAGCGCGTTGTATCCCCTATTTGAGAAGTGAAACATTCCAGTCATCGACACTGAATGGATTAGCTCTACTGCTCTTCCTGGATGTTCTTTTGGACTGTAACTTTTTGGAAAGATTGCGCAAAGAGCGTAGTTGATAGGTAAAAAAAATAATGCTACTATTTCTGCAAGAATTGGCAGATCACGTAACCGTAATAAGTCTGCTTTGAATGCGCGATATGCAGGTAAAAATCCTGTTGGATTGCGGGCTAATAATGGTCTTATTCCTTTGTCTGATTCTACTTTAAATGGTCGTTCGTATACACGCATTTCTTCACGGTGTCGCCTGCTAAAAAAACAGCCAAATCCATGAAACATATTCTTGAGATGCCCACCTTCCTTGCTACCAAGATACGTGGAAAGTGCGTTTCCCGCAATTGCAGATGATACAATCCAAAATGAGTACTGTGCAAGTGTTTCCGGTAGAGTTCTTCTAGAAAGTATATCCATGAGATAACTTTCATGGCGAAGAAATGCTCCACCAATTGCAAAAGAGAGTGTTGCCATGTAAGGGTGTTTTCCAAAGCAGGTCAAAAGATTGGTGTGTTTCTTTCTTGACAATAGCCACGGAACAAGTAGTGCAAGTCCAAACGTTGCTAGCGCGCCTTCTTTTGATTCTTTTTTTTTGACAAATTCATCTGCTTGAACATTTGATACTTTCGTTGTTTTCACATTAACAATAGAAAAGAATTCTTCGAGGGATGAAGATTCAAGCACAGGAGGATCACCTTCTGTATTGGATCGAATAATTCTGTATTTGCTAATCGCAAATAATATGTTTTCTCTGTCAATCCATAGTGGAAGAATCGGTCGCGAACCAACTGGAGTTTGGATTTTTTTCTCTTCAAGCCCGAATGTATCCATAATATAAAATACAAAGTTTCCATTTCTTTCTGTCATGTACGATGCAACTCGTTTGCGATCAGGGCTTTCTTGTATTTCTAAAGTAGGATTCTGGGTTTTTATTTCAGTTAGGCGCTCGAACGCGATTTTAGAATGTAGCGAAATATGCGCATTTTGTCTTTGTGCTGCATCAGTACCAATTATTGAAAACTGCGTTTCTTCTCTATTGGCTAGCGCAGGGAGATGGTACGCATACGGTAGTCCCGCAATTGCTGCCACAGCTGTACAAAGTGCGAGCCGTTTTCTCCACTTACGCATCTCGGATGGTTTTAGGCTATTGCTCAAAAAGGTTGTGGAATAACGAAATTCAACGTTTATTTAATTTTTTGAAGCAACGTTTAAATGGTAGTGTGTTCTTTTTTATTTTCATGGCGATAAATGTACTTATTATTGATGATGATCCTTTAGTAAGGGATGATGTGGGTTACATAGTTGCTGAATTAGGCGCGACTCCGTTGTATGCAGGTAACGGAGCTGAAGCTCTTGATATTTATCGTGGATCTGCTAAAAGTGTAAAATTAATCATCTGTGACACAAGACTTGATGTGAGTAGTGAAGTTGGTTATGAAGTGTACGATTCTCTCAAGAACGAAGGCTATGTTGGACGTGCTCTCGGAAGATCAGGTGGTTCGCAAGTAACAGTTGGTTCAAGGGGTACACCTACCTGTTTGATAAATCCTGAATTATTTAAATCAGTAGAAAATGTAGAGGAAGAGTGGCGAAAGAGAGGGGCTGACTATCAAGATAAAGGCACCTCGAATAGTGATCTGAAAAGAAAGATAAAAGAATTACTTTTCTAACAGCCATTTCCATTACTAGTAGAAACTATTGTCTATTGACAGATTAAACTTCTTCAAACCAAAAAAACGCTTTTCCACGTCCTAATTACAAAAAAGCTTATAAGTTGAGTTGTCTTTGTCGTTATTATGCAAGATATTATACTTACATGTATTGTGACAAAGGAATCGCACGGGGGATATTCTTCAGTCTGTCATGAGTTGGATGTTGCGAGTAGAGGTGATTCTATTGAGGAAGCAAGGGTGAATTTACAGGAAGCAGTTGAAAGTCATCTTTCTGTTGCGAGAGAAGAAGGATTACTTGATGACATTTTTGAGCGGTTGGGAATATCTAAAGAACAACAAAAGAAGCAACACCTGAATCCTATTTCATTTTCATCAGCTCTAACTGTTTCTCTTCCCGCGTAAATGCCAAAACTACCTATTCTTACTGGTAAAGAAGTTATCAAAGTTCTTCAAAGGATAGTTTCTGTGTGGGGAATCAGGCAGGATCTCATGTGCAATTAATTCGTAACGATGAAGAAGGAAAAAAATGGCTTGTCACAGTGCCAGAGCATGGAAGTAAGGAACTTCCACCAGGCACTCTTCTGAGTATTCTTCGCCAAGCGGGTATTTCACGAGAAGAATTGATGATCTTCTTGTAAGACAATATTTGGAAGAAAGCACTATTCACAGTTAAACTTCTTCAAACCAAAACACTCTTTCTTTATCTAGAAAACCATTTGCGTTGCGTTCTTCGTATCCTGCCCTTTCTAGAACACTTATTGATCGTTCATTTGTGGATTTAACCTTTCCACATACTTCTGTAAATCCAACTTCAATTGCGTGTTGCGTTAATGCCCGTACTGCACAGGTCATATATCCTTTTCTTTCATGTTCTGCGCCAAGCCAGTATCCAATTTCTGCGGTTTCTTCATCAATTGGCGTGAGGTTAATTCCTCCAACAAGTGTTTGAACTACCCAGATTCCCATTCTAAGTTTGTGCGGATTTACTGGCTTGACAATGCTTGCGAGAACCGCGTCGAGTGTCGGATATTTTCGTGCAGTGTCATCTCCATTCAATGAGAGGTGTTCGCGATTAGCATTGATAAGACTGAAAATTGTTGGTGCATCTGCAGGAGAGTATTTTCTGAGATATTCGTCTGAACGTTCTGTTCTGAGTATTTCAATTTGTAGTGAGCGCATTGTTTACTCAAGAGAATGGCTGTTTAAAAGCGTTCACTCAGGGAATATCATGATTGGTGTACGAGTAATAGTCCTAGTTCAAGATTCCGCTGTGCGCCGCAGTGAACTGCGAAATCTTAAAAAATAAAAAAAGCCACTCCCTTGCGGGAGGGCAGGTGCCTTCAATGTCAATTTGGGGGTGGTACTGAAGGCACAGAACTTGTGCGGTTTCCCGCGCCGTTTTGACCAAAGGGGATTTTTAATGAACGAGTTCTATTCCTAGCTCATCAGTCATGTGGCGTGCTTTTTGCGCAGCGAGTGCGGGTGTTGTTTTGCCAAGTATCGCTGTGCTTTTTACGCCAGTGATAATTGTCATCACCATGATTTTGCCTTTCATTTCCTCGCTAACTCTTGCGCCCCAGATGACGTTTGCATCTTCATCGAGTGTTTCTGTGACGAGTTCTCCTATTTTGTTGATCTCGTCAAGTGTCATGTCAGGTCCGCCTGAGACGTGAATGAGTGCGCCTGTTGCTCCTTCGTAATTGATGTCAAGTAGAGGGTTTTGTAATGCTCCTCTGACTGCTTCAGTGACTCTGTCTGTTGTGTCTGATGAGCCAACTCCAATTGCTGCAACTCCACCGTTTGTCATGATTGCTTTTACGTCTGCAAAGTCTAGGTTTACAAGGCTTGGCATTGAGATTGTTTCTACAATTCCGCGAATCATTGTTGAGATGAGTTCGTTTGCAACAGCAAATGCTTGTTGTATTGGCAGGTTTCCTGCAATTTGTACAAGTCGGTTGTTATCTATCACAATAACTGTGTCTGAACCTTTGCGTAACTGGTCAAGTCCGTATTCTGCTTTGTCTACTCGTGCGCGTTCTATGCTAAAAGGCATTGTAACAACGCCAATTACGATTGCGCCTGTGTCTCGTGCAATTTGTGCAATGACTGGTGCGCTTCCTGTTCCTGTTCCTCCTCCCATTCCCGCGCAGACAAATACCATGTCTGATCCTTTCAAGTATGTTTTGAGTTCGTTCATGCTTTCTTGCGCTGCTTCAGCTCCTTTTGCCGGAAATCCTCCGCAACCAAGTCCTCGCGTGATTTCTTTTCCGATAATAAACTTCTTGTCTGCTTCTGAGATTTTGAGATGTTGTTGATCTGTGTTGCAAGCGAGTATTTCTGCTCCTTTGATACCTCGTTTGTAGAGCCAAGTTACCATGTTGTTGCCTGCTCCGCCACTACCGATGACTTTGATGTTGCATTGTCCTACTTGTAGTTCCTTTTCTTCAGCACTCATTGCGCTCATTTGTTTTGCTTTTTCCATAAAAAATTCCATTTTTTCAGTCCCCCTTAGTTTTCCCTTTCCCCTTCTTTTGGTCGCTATCTTCTATTTTTATTATATTATTTTTATTGTATCTGTTCTCTCCAGTACATACGTTCTACTACCGAAAAGTATTTATGTGAGGTCCATCCTCCGCTCTTT
>JAHFPE010000103.1 GCA_023261345.1 Candidatus Woesearchaeota archaeon | reverse complement strand
TTGTGTTGGATTCAAACCTCTTCTTTGAGGAGTTTGACTATTTCTGATAATAGCGAATCTCTTTATTTATGAAACTATTTGCGAGATTCGCTAGAATAGCAAATTGCAACTAGAAAGTATGCAAATTGTTGCAATTTGCTGTAAGTTATTCAAACTCCTCAAATTTTCGAACTTAAGAACGTTAGATTTAAAAGAATCTCAATCTTTAAAAAAATATGCTGAAGCAAAAACCTTCTTTTTTTATTCGAAACATTCGTGAAGGTTCTTGCGAAGGGATTCCTACGGCAAATGATTTTTTGTTTCATGTTTATGCTGGTGAATACACTCTATCTTTCAGAACTGCTCTTAGAAACGCATTGGATGGTTGGAGATATCAGCAAGATGAGGCAATTCTAAAAAGAATACGTGGTTTACAAAAAGATCTTCCACATATCAGAATTAGACAAGCAAATGTTCCACTTCGAGTTTTTCACGTTGAAGACTGGAGTTTTGGCTGCATCCCGATTGGTTATTACACTGCGAAAGAACATCTCGCGCGTCCTATCCTCGAACGCACGTTAGCAGACTACGAAGAGTTTTTTGCGCGTAAACTTGTGGAAAAAACAAATATTAACACACGCAGTTATAGAGCTGATTCTTTAGATGAACGTTTCTCTCCTGAAGAGCCACTGACTGAGTATGTAGTGCGAGGGCTATAGTTTTTTCTTGAAGATCGAAATCGTTACCCTATTTCCTTTTCTTGTATTTTTTCTCCCATCAGCGTCTTATTATTACAATCCGTAATCTTCACATGAATAATATTTCCGAGCGTAAAATCTCCACGCAATAGAACGTGTCCGTATGAGGGTGTTCTTGCTATCCAAATTCCCTTTGTTGTTTTATCATCGATAATTACTGGTCCTTCCCAATCAATTAGTTTTTTGCGTTGTTCGAGTGCAACTTGTTTGAACAGTGTTGAAAGTTTTGTGCTTCGTTTTTTTGCTTCATTGCCGTGCACAGGATTCGCGAGGGTGCTGCCAATTGTTCCTGGTCGTGAAATGAATCTTGCAATGTTGCAAACATCTGGTTTTGTTTCACGAATTAGTTCAAGTGTTTCCTCAAAATCTTTTGTGCTCTCGCCTGGAAATCCAACAATGATGTCTGTTGCAATTGTGATTTGTGGAATTGCTGTTCTAAATTTTGCAACGATATCTCGATATGTTTGTGCTGTGTGTCCTCTACGCATCGCCCGTAATACCGAATCACTGCCTGATTGTACAGGAATGTGCAGGAACTTGAATACTTTATCATGCTTCATTGCGTGAATTAATTCATCTGTGTATTTTGCAATGTGTAGCGGGTTTGCCATTCCTATTCGCACCATAAAAGGACCGCGAACTTTGCTTACTGCTTGAACAAGTGACGGAAGATATTCTGCAAGTTTTTTGTTTTGATTTTTTGTGAATAGTTCCTTTTTGTGCACATCAAACCCGTAGCTGCCAAGGTCAGTTGCAGTAAGCCAGATTTCTCTGCTTCCACGCTGTACTGCTTTTGAAACTTCTGTTGTGATGCTGCTAATACTGTAACTTTGCGTTTGTCCTTTGATGAGTTTTGTGCTGCAGAATGTGCATGCGCTATGGCAACCGCTGCTGCATTGAATGATTGCAACCGCAGGATTTTTTTGAATTTTTGGAAGTGCTGCTTTGTTAAGATATAACGTTTCTTGCGTACGAGAATGATTCGCAAGTGAATTTGATGCATCAAATAATTCTTGCGCATTGCTGTGTCGAATCGCAGTATTGATTTCTGTTAGTGTATGTGTATTCAGAAATACTGCACGAGGAATTATTCTCGTGACTAATTCTTTGAGTTCTGGTGTGACACAGCCAGCAATTACTATTCCTTTCTTTGGATTGTTTTTTTCGGCAATTCTAATTTCTCGTAATGCACTCGCATCTCCTTTTACCGTGCACACGTTAAGCACAATAACATCTGCAGCAGATACCTCAGAAAGGTAGTGCTCTTTTGTAGCTAGGGCACTCATGATTTCTGTGTCCGAATGGTTCGCTGAGCAGCCAAATGTCTTGAAGTGAATGTTTGCCATTTTAGAAGTAAAAGAACTCACATGGAATAAAAAGCTGCCGTAAGACTTATTAAGCCGAAAATTGTAATTAATATCGGTATGAGAGTGAAGACACGGGAGCAGATAGAGGAATCGCTCAAAAAAGAGCGCGTTGCTAGAAAGCAGTATTATAATTCCACTGACAGCAAAAGTATAGGCGCTTCGTTAATTGAAATTCTTTTATACGAGGCAGATATTGAACCTGAACCCCAATTTTCAAAATGGAAAGAACTCAAAGAGGAGTCTGCAAAACTAATTGCTACTGCATACGAATCTTGTGCTCTTTCTCAACAAAAAAAAGCACTTGTAGATCTGGCAAACAGAATGGGGCTTCCTGAAGACCTAGAAGAAAGTTTTATAGTCGGACTTGAGTATCTTGCGGGCAAGTGCTCAAAAAACCTCGTTGGATCATTTTGTAAGAACGCGATATACTTAGCACTTTTGCAACATTCTTTGAGACGAAAAAATCGAAACAGAATTACTTATTCTATGACTGATTATGCCTCAAAAGGAATTCATGGTGTAAGCGATTTATTGTTTGTCGCAAAAGGACATTTTTCTCAATTAAATCTAATGGATATTGCACAAAAAGGAATACTGATCGCAAACAGAACGATGCTTGCAAGAAGAACTGGAAGAACAGAACTGGCATTTGGTGGGTTATATGCATCCTCAGCAAGGAATGTTGATTATTATAGACGCTGGGGAACTATAAATGACGCAAGTAACTATGTTGAATGTGCATTACAGCAAACAGAGAGTGACATTCCTAATTCAGAATGGAGAATAGTCGCAGATAGACTAAATGCATGCAAAGATATTCCTTACTCGCCTCAGGTGAATGGATTAGAACGGAAAGCAAGAAAGGCGCTTAATGAACAAATAAACAACTGTTACAGAAAAGCAAGTTTAGCACAACCATGACTCCTCAACAAACAGCAAAGCGTCTCTTACTTAGATCTGGTCTTCATCACCTGTTTCCTTACGAAATTGGAGTCTGCAAGGATGCCATCAATGATCTTGAACGTCTCGCAAAAGAGCACATAGAACTTGGAGAGTGCATTGAAGTTTATGTTGCTCACAAATTTACTCCAACTGAACCTGCAGCTGGATTGTATTTAAGTAGAAGAATTACAGAAGTCATCCCTTCTGCAAGAACTCCTCTTTCTGCATGTTTATTAAGTTCCATAAGTGCGAGTATGTGGAAAGAATATGGAGCAATTCTTTACTCAAAAGAAAAGGAGAGTCTTTTTGAAGACATGTTACATCCAAGAGAAGAAGCATTGCAAACATTTCTTAATGCATCAGAATATACGCGACTTGCTGTAGGAATGGTTGAGTCCTCTCAAGCATTAATGTTGGCAACTCGTGCGCTAGGTTGGGCCGAAATTTGTAAATATTCTTGCAAAGAGAAATCCTCTGCGTATTTTCATACAGCGCATGCTCGTGCGGCCGCATGCAGATACGACCTTGCAGTTCTACAGAATTATCCAAAAGAAGATTTGAAAGAATGTGCAAAGGAATGGCGTGTTACTTTTAGAAATTTTCCTTTTTCTCTTCCAGGACCAAGAGTGTGCGTGATTGCAGCAACGCAACTTTCAGCAATCGGACACATACTAGGCGATCGCAATCTCCAAAAATTCTCAATAGATATCTTTAAATCAGCATGCAATGCGTATCCTACTGAAATGGAAGGCGCGCTATTTGAAAAAATGAACGAGTATTCGAGTCTATAAGTTATGCACAAACACAGGCGCACAGAATTTAAAATTCAGAAGCTATAAAAACACAACATTCGCCTGGGTTAACATGAGTGGCATATTTCATCAATATGATATTCGTGGAGTTGTTCCTTCTGAGGTTAATGAGCGAGTTGTGCATGATGTTGGTGTTGCATTTGTGAACTTTTTGCATTGCAAAGGAAAAGATGTTGTGATTGGTCGAGATGGAAGAGCAACCTCTGAATTATTGCAAAAAGCCCTGATGGAGAGCATTGTTCAGCAAGG
>JAHFPE010000102.1 GCA_023261345.1 Candidatus Woesearchaeota archaeon | reverse complement strand
AACCGACAAACACGATTATGACGACAAGCAAAATAACTGTACCAACTGCTGCAGATGTGTAAAACTTTCCTAGCCAATTCCAAAATTCTTCGAGCCATGTTGTACCTCTTGGAGTTTTTATCGCAGTTAAGAAAATGAGAAGAACACCAATAAAATTAATTGTGAGAAACGTTGTCTTCCATCCCTCTTTAAGCCCTTTGTCCCCCCAGAGTTCTCCTTCTTGATGAAACAATCCGACTGTCATTAAGAAGCTAATGGATAGCATGATAAGAAGTGTGATTTGACTGCTGATTTGCGTGATAGACTCAACGAGTTTGCTTGATGCAACCACAAGAAATGATATCACGAACGCGACAATCGCATTAAGATTTTTTCGAGGATCCTTGTCTTTTCCCTCAGTTCCAAGAATGCGAGAACGCTCAAGAATCGCGAAGACAAGCGTGAAGACGAGCAAAAACGGAAGAACAACGTCGTACACTCCAATCTTGTCCATGAAGGTAATCACGTTACCAAGAGCACTTTCCCTAACCATGTTCGGATTCGGAACAGTATAATATTTAAACCTTTGCAGAACGTCAATCATAGGACTAACATAACATAAAAAAATAAAACTTCTGTGTGCTCCTAACTACTTTTGTGCGCGCCACCACTTTTTAATCTCTCCTACCTAGTAGTGGCGAAAGTATTTATATCTTGGATAGGAAATGCAAATCCAGTATGTGGGGGTAGAGAACAATGGCAGTTGATATTAAACCGCCGAAAAAAACTGGCTTGCTATCATTTTTCAATTTCAAAGAGACAAACGAATCTTCGGAAAAAACCCAAAACTCACCAAAAGAACAATCACGAGATTCTAACAGTGTTCTTATCAAAAGGGAATCTGCACTTGAGCAACTCCAAACTGCACTTGGAGAAAAAGAAAAAGTCCTTGACGCAAAATCAATTGTACTTGCTGAACAAGAGCAGCGAATCGCAAAAACACAGGAAACACAACGCGCAGAAGCAATCGCACTTGAACAACGCACAAGGCAATTTGCAAGCAAACAAAAAGAAGTAGAAAAAAAAATTCAATCACTTGCAAGCGTTGAACAAAAAATCACAGAGCGCACACAAACAATAAAAGAACTTGATGTGGCAGTTTCGAGCAGAAAAAAAGAACTCGCCTCAAAAGAAGAAGCAGCAAAAGAGATCACAAAACTCAAGCAAAAAATCACTGCATTGCAACAGCAGGAAGAAGAAATGGAACACGCAATTTCTAACGCAACAAATGCGATTGACCTTAGCAAAACAACAGTTGAAGAAATGGAACAAGAAACAAAAACTGCAGTGGCGAAAAGGGAAAAGGCACAACAAGAACTCGAGCACCTCGATGAACAAAGAATAATCTTTGAACAACGAACTGAAGATGCACGACAAAAAAACAAGGCAGCAGAACTACAACTCAAAGGAATGAACTCACAGGTAAAAGAATACATGAACGCATCGGTGAATCTTGAAAAGAACAAAAAAGCACTTGAAACAAGAGCAAAAGAACTTGCGCTTCTTGAAAAACAAACAAAACAACAGCAGCTTCACATACAAAAACTTGAAGCTGATGTAAAAAAACGAGAATTACGCGTGGCACAGCTTCCAACCCAAGAAGCTCGGCTCCAAGAACTACTCAAACAAAAACAACAACTCTCCCAAGAACTACAGCTTCTTTCGCAAGATGTAACTTCACGAATTTCAGAAGGTAAGAAAACTGAAAAGCGCCTTGCAACCTTGCAAGCAACTGTTCAAGAGCGAGAGGAAGATATTACATCAAGAGAAAAAAATCTAAGAAGCAAAGAATCAGCTCTTGCAAGACGAGAAATCGAATGGGCAAGTCTCGAAAAAGGAATTCGAGAAGCAAGAGATAATTTGCTCACGCAAAAAGAAGAACTTGCTGCACAAGTACAATTCAAAAAAGAAGAACTTGAAACTCTAAAACAAGAATGGCAAACACTTGTACCACAACTCAAAGAAGCGCGTGAACAAATAGATACAGAACGTAGCAACATGCAAACACTCATTCAAAACGACCTCAAGCTACTCACAGATAAAGAAGCAGAAACAGTCGATCTCGTAACAACCCTACGCAAAACACAAGCGCGCATCGAAGAAGACCAGATTGCAATCATACAAAAGATTAAACAACTTGAAGAAGAACAACGACAAGTACGAGCAGAAACAATACGTCTTGAAACAAGAGAAACTGCAATAACTGCAAAAGAAACAGCGTTTGCAAGAACACAAAAAGTTGTTCTTAGCGAGCAAAAACGACTTATCACTGCAAAAGAAACAATCAAAAAAGCGCAAGAATTACGGCACATCGTTGCAACACTCGAGCAGAGATACAAAAAACTAAACCCACTTGTCGAACGCACAGAAAAACGCGCAAAACTATACGGAGTTGGAGCAAAAATACTTGCAGAACAAGTAACAAAAATGCCAACACAAACAACAAAAGAACTAAGCAACGCAACCTCATTTGCAGAACTTTTATCAAAAGCAAGAGAAAGCGTGGAGCGAGGAGATGTGAACCTCGCAACACAAATGCTAAATGAACTCGAAGACCTTGTTGTAGAACTCAAAGACCCTGAGGCACGTAGACTAGTCTCTTACGACATAAAAGATTTGAAAATGAGCGTGAAGTTAGCTGCGCTTTCTTAATTAAAAATATTTCTTTTCAATTCTTGAGGATTTTGAATTACGTATCAGAAATAGTCAAACTCCTCAAAGAAGAGGTTTGAATCCAACGCAAAACATGGGTTATTCAAACCTCTCTATTCAATTTACTAACACTGTAGATTTATATTTGATTAAGAGAGCGCATTACCCGATCTGTAGAATCTTTGTGAATTGCAGAATGTTTTATAAACAACCCGTATTGCTACAAGTACAATGACAAAACAAGATGAGCTTCGCGTTCAACAAGAACAAGAAGAAATCAGAAGAACACCACTTCCAAGACCAGGACAAGTCCTTGGTATTTGCGAACAGCGTGTTGGCGGCAGCAGAATGAAAGTACGCTGTCTTGATGGAAAACCAAGAGTGTGCAGAATTCCAGGAAGACTCAAACGCAAACTCTGGGTTAGAGACAATGATATTTTACTCATTGAACCTTGGGAACTTGGAGGAGATGACAAAGGAGATGTCGTATTCAAATACAAACCACTTCAAGCAGACTTCTTACGCAGAAAAGGACTACTCAAAGCACTTGAGAATGTTGATGAATTCTAGAAAGTGATTCATTCAAAAATAGAGGAAATTATTCTCCTTACTGCAACTAGCATCGAAAGTTCATACGGGGAGACGAATCCACCTTGAGCGCCTCCTCTCCGCAACGACGAGAGCGAAAAACACCACTCTTTCTGCTTCCGTCACTACTCTAGAATAGAAAACTTTAAATAGGCCTTTCTTTCGCAACATGAAGGGGTGGTATTGTTGAGTGATGAAAGATTTGTTGTCATAACCGTGATATTAGGAATTGTATTACTCGCAGCAGCATGGCTTGAACGCCACTTGGTTTCGCACATGTATCCTGAGATACTTGCACTAATTCTCATTACAACAGTGAGTTACATTCTACTTGGAGGAATTGAAAAAGAGAGAAAATGGGCGTGGCCTTTTGCCTCAATAATTTTCGCACTTCTCCTTGCAAACAACACATTTGTGTGGTGGCAACTGCGCGCAATTGGTGCAACAACCATCGCAGCAGTCTTTAGTATCTTTGGCATGATGGTAGCATTTGTAAGTTTGCCAGAAAAAACAAATTTACGACCTGCAGTTGAGACGTATACTACAGAACCAGTACAACAGCCAGGACCTCTCGCAAACGCACAGAAACCTCGACGTGGAAGACCTCCTAAATTAGTACTGTAAAATTAACATTGACTCGGCAGCACTCTGCTTTTTTCCGGTTAATTCGCTACATCCCAATAGCACGAAGAACAATTGAAGCATCAAATGGCACAAGATCATCATAATCTTGCCCTTTACCAGTAAACAACAGCGGTTTTTTCGTTACATAATTTACTGACAAGAACGCACCACCTTTATCATCCACATCAGATTTTGTGAGAATAATCCCATCAATATTAATTG
>JAHFPE010000005.1:11073-13956 GCA_023261345.1 Candidatus Woesearchaeota archaeon | reverse complement strand
GTGCAAGAATGCGTTTTACTCCGTCGGAAGTGAAGGTGAATTGCCCACTCCAGAATGTGCTATTTGTTGTTCGAAGTACAGAATGAATACTATCTGATGTGTTGAGTAGCAGGGATGTTTTGATTGTTTTGACAAATTCATTTAGAAATTTTTCTTCTTCAAGTGTAACGTTTTGCATGTTGACTCGTTCTGATGCTGAGATGTTGATCTTGATTTGTGCAGTATTCAAAACAGCGCCTGTGACTGGTTGAATGGCGAGTGTGGGAATTGTTGTATCAATAAGAAGTGTAAGATCGAAAATGCGCGGGATTCCGTTTTGTCCAATTGTGTTAAGACGAAACGGATAGGTTCCTTCAGCCAACGCTGGCGAGGTCAGGGTAAAGTTCGCAAAAAAGCCAGGCTGTGGAAGAATACTCGCGCTTATTTGTTGTCCTGTTGCTTGCGTAAGTTGTGCGGTTAGTATTGATGCTGGTTCAGCAAATGAAACTGAAATAATTGGTTGTGGTGATCGTGTGATAAGTGTTGTGTTGAGTACTTGACCGCTTGTTATTGAAATTCCAACAAGTATTGATGGTGTGCAGTTTGAGCATACGTTGATTGTGATGTTGCGTACTTGTTCAACATTTGATGAGGGGTCTTTGGAGAAGAAAAATAGCGTTACAGCACCTTCTGGAAGTGTGCCAAGCACGAGTTGTCCTGCCATAAGTTTACCATTTGATACAAGAAGTGTTTGCACTTGTGTACTGATGGTAAAGGTACGTGCATCATTGCAAGGATTTGTGCTATTTTGTATGCACAAGAATGTTTTGTAGCTAGCGACTGTCACTGCTGGCGTGAGGGGGCTTGTTTTATCTGTTACGTGCACAAGAAGTCCTTCTGTTCTACCCGACGCACCAAATGGAAGTAGTGAGGTTGTGGGTGGGTAGTGGTCTTGCTGGCAAGAAAGATTTCCCGGACTACAATCTGAACGCAAAATATTTCCGTCAGCATTTTTTACGCAAAATCCGCCTCCATCAGGAGATGGTATGAATTCGCACACATGAAGTCCACATGCGTCAGTACTTTGTCGTAGAAGTTGATTGGCTGGTCCAAGTGCAATTCCTCCTTGTGGGCTTCCGCATTGATCTTGTGAGCGGAATAATTCGCAAGTTGCTGCCTCACATGAACGTGCAGTGTGTGTGTCTAGATCAAAAAAGCAGGGGAATGCATCTGTAGTTTTTCCTATTGCTCTTGCTTTTGCATCAGAGCATTGATCAAATATGTTGTTGTATGCAGGAAGATTCTGAACTGTAGGTGTTCCTTTGCTATCACATAAAAGACAGTTGTTTCGTTGTGGATCTACACAAACGCCAGTTCCAAGTGTGAGTAGTAAGTCTCTCCACTGACAACCTGTGCGTGTGGCGCTTTTGATTCCAACTCCGCAATTATCTTTTTGGCAGGCGTTTTTTGATTTGTAGTCATAACAACTCATTCGTGAATCACAGCGATAACAAGTATCTGCGGTTGTTTCTGTTTTGTCTATGAAGCAGTATTGTCTTGAGGTTGTTGTTCCTTGGCACGAAAGAATTCCTGGCGAGAGACCAAATAAGTTTGTTTGTCCCGTTGGTGGTGTAGTACAGGAACTGGTTTGTGCACAGCGAACTGTGCTGTCGCTAACGCAGCTTTGTGTGGAGGGGCAAGACCATGTTTCGTGAACTCTATTTTCAGAATCGCACGTAAATGCTTTGTTGAGTCTTGGAACAAATAATTGTTGGACTGAGCTGCTGAAGTCTTGAAGGAATGCGCTTCGTTCTGTTGCAGGTAGTGTTCCGTCAGGATGTTTGTAGCCAAATTGTCCAAGGTATTGTTGGAATTGCGCGTAGTATCCTGTCGTAAGGCAGAAAACTGTATCTTGTTGCTGTCCGAGACATTCGAGTTCTCCTGGTGTTTGTGTGACTGTGAGAGAAGTGCCAGTTTGTTCTGATGCGCTTTGTTTGCCGGTAACAATGAAGGTGTATTGTTCGCCAAATAAGAGTTCCGGACTTGTATCTATGTATGAACTTGCTTGTGGAATGGTATCGATGACATCAAATCTTGTGCAGTCTGCTCCGGTGCAGCGCTTGATTTGTATTGCATTTACTGGACAGCTAACATCCCATTGAAGCCGAATTGCTTTTTGTCCAGCAACTGGGCTTGCAAGAATATTCTGCAGGCGTATGCTGCCGTTTTCGCTGCATGGTCCAACTGCAGGTTGTGAGAGGATTGTTCCGCACAAGGTATTACATGATGTGCCAAGAGCAATGTTTGTTCTAAATAAGTAACCTGGCGGACAACTTTGTTGAAGTTGAAAATCTCCAGTTCGGGTGAGTGGGTCACAACAGCAACCAAGCACGTCTTGTGCAAGTGTTGTTTGGCTAAGAACACCAGCTAGTGAAAGTACAACTGAAGAAAAAATTAGTATGGAACAAAATAATGTGAAGACCTGCGTCGCTGGGGGGGCTCGGGGGGTCACCCCCGCATAATTACGTATTTGCTCTTCGTAAAGTAATAAAGAATAGCTGTTCTTAGTACTTGCAATAGTGCTATCATTCGTATGTATGTTCATTTTAGTTCTGAGTTTCTCTTTTTCTTTGTTCATGTTTAACCCGGTCGTAATCTTCCTGAAACATCTGGGAATGTTTTGATGATTGCACTTGCACCAGCATCAAATCCTGGTAGTTGTGTTGAAAAAATAAATGTGTCTACTGCGTTCTGTATGCACGTTGCTTTTGAATCATACTGTGATACGAGTCCGGGAGCATTTCCAGTTCCTGTTGTTGTGCACGTGCCAGGAAGTATTGCACCTTCCACAATGACTCCTAACCAGTCTCTAAATAATCCTACTCCTGCGGGTCTACGCTGTGC
>JAHFPE010000005.1:0-11063 GCA_023261345.1 Candidatus Woesearchaeota archaeon | reverse complement strand
CTAAAAATTGCTGTTGTTCCTGTTCGTGAAGCGTACATGCGTCGAAGTATAGTTGTCGTCTGGAAAAGTTGGTCATAGGGATTAAGGGGTGTTGCGTTTGCTGATGCTGCAGTGCTAAGTTTATTGAATGTTGTATTGAACTTTCGAATTGTTTCTGGATTTATTGTGAGTACTGCAGGAACGTTTTGTTCTGCAAGGAAGGGTAATGAAATTACGCTCTGAAGTGCATCATTGTACCACAGACCGGCACTGCATGCATGGTATGCTCCATCTCTGATCATTGCTCCATTGCACGCAGCGAAAGGATATCCGAGTGAAATGAGAACTGAGCTTGAACTGTTAATTGGAACATTTGTGGAAAAGCCAGTTCCAATTCCTCCTGGTGTTCGTAGAACGCAGACGTTATTCACGCATGGTTTTCCTGGGTGTCCAAGAATTGAGCAAGATGTGTTAAGTCGTGATCGAACAAGTGCGCCATCAACAGGATAGTCGATGTTGTTGAAAACTTTAGAGAATTCATCGCAGTAAACTGTATATGAGTTGGGGCTTACTTGTTGTGCAATGCTTGTGAGCTGTAATCCTAGAAGTTTTGTTCTACTTGTCCATGTTCCACTGTCACAGTAATTGTCAAAAAAGTATTGCGAATCATTCAAGCATTGGGGCCGCTGGTTGGATTGTGTTGCGAGTAAGGCGCTCGTAATATCTCCATTAAGGTCACTTCGTCCATTTGGATCAAGAAGGCATTGTGAGGCAACTGGACAGAAACCGCTAAATGTTCCATCGGGGCTTGATTTTGGTTGTTGTGTTGTCCATTCTCCTCGAACGCACCTAAGGCCTCCGGGGTATATTGGAGTTGGTTTGCTGTCATTTGATTGGTCTCTCTGACATGTTGTGCCGTTCCAGCAGCTGGTGTTTGAACAGCAATTTGTGTGCATGAATCCGGGTATATCCTCGAGTACTTCAGGATCATCCCAAGCAATGCTTTCTGTTTTGTCGCGTATGTCTATTGAGAATTCCCAAATGTTTTTGAATGAACAAAATGCGTGCTGTGCTTGAACTCCGGGTTTTGCATTTGGTGCAGCAGTGCATAATTGCTTATTTTGAACTAATGGAGTTGCTCGATATGTATCCTGTAATGAAAGATAGAGTGAGCCTTCTGCAAGGTTGCATCCTATGAATTGACCTTTGTAATTGAGAACAGTGTTGTTTGTTATTGTGGGTGTTCCTGTTGCTACTTGCGGAATAAAACTACCAAGTCCAACATACGAACTGTTCCAGCAGCCGCCAGTGATGACGCTTGTGTTTCCGATTGTGTTTGAAAACAGTGCGCCTGGTAGCCATGAGGGAAGTCCAGTTGGAAGTTTGTTTGGTTCGTTGTAAAACTCCTGGGTGTCTTCAGGTTCTCCGCAGCATTTACTCCCTGTCCATTTGAAGTCTGACTGTTCGCACGAGCGTTTGTCTGTACTATCAAGATCTGCAGTCCATCTGCCAAAAGAAGTGCAATAAAACGTGGTGTTCGGTCGTGCAGTTACATTTTCAATGACATCTCCTGTTTGAAATTGAACTGAAAATGGTGCTTGTGCTTCGTCTGTTCCTCCGCTAAAGCCCGGTTGGTCTCCTGTACATTCTACAACCACAAATGGCATTGCAGCTGGCTTGACGCATGCATAATCGTGTGTTCGTACTTCTACATCTTCATCATTAATACTAACACGTTTGCTGACGTTTGTTATTGAAAGTTGAGTGAGCGTCATTCCTGAAGGGGGAAGTGTATGGTTTGAAGAGCAGGAATAATATGTATCTCCGATGAGAATTGTGTGGTTGCTACAAACGCTTCTGAACACGCTTCCAAGTTGGGTGTGCGAAAGCCAGAGCCATTTTGTGTTAGCTGTTTGTGTGCAAAGACTTCCATTGCTTCCAAACATGCATTCATTGTCATCTCCACAGCAGGCATTTGAGCCTACATCAGTTCTGAATGCTGGTGTTTTGTCAAAGCAACTTGGCTGGCAGAATTGTTCAGGTGATTTGTCATAGTCTAAGCAAAAAACTTTTTGTGTTTGTGTAGTTCCGCCGCAACTGCTTTTTGTGGCATACCATCCCTCGTATGACGGCTTAAGGTTATTCGTCAGTAGATTTGGCCAGCATCGTTGAATGCCGGGAAGTTGACAATCAAATGTTCCTTGTGGCGCAGTTCCACAATCATTCTTTGGCAACGCATTTGTGCATAGCGGTTCACCCGTAGGAAGAGAACAATTCTCCGTATCAGGAAAAAAACAAAGTTGAATTGACAGAGGACACGTTGCAATCACTGGAGGTACAAAAGCAAGGAATAGGACGGTTAGAAGAATTGAACACGAAAGTACAAAAAGTACGCCATTCACAGCAGGTCTCGTAGGTAAGTGCAGATGTAAGTCTGCGTATTCTCTATTCATTCAAACCCCTCTTTTTTCCGAAGTGAACAATGGACTATATTTAAACATTTGTAAAATGAGACGATATTGAAAAGTTTCCTTCTTGCGAGTGTGGATACGCGTTATTGTAAAATATTGTGGGACGCCAAAGGAAGCTTCGTGACTGCAGAAGGGTAGTTCATACTGAATTTTGGAACGCGGAGGCAAGGCAAGAATGGTGAGTCGATGCCACTTTTCGATTTCTAACACCCAAAGAAACTTATATATAGTAGCATTTTATCCAATTCTAAGATGGCATTATCGTGGAAGAAAAAGGCGAATGTATATCATTCATTTCTAATTGTTTTCACACTAGCGTTAATTATTGGCGCGATTATTGTAAGTGAGTCTTTTGCCGCAGGTCCGTCAATTAGTGATGCAGAGAAAGCAAATCTAACTCTTGCTCCAAATGCAAAACAAATCAGTGATTCATATCGAAAGTGTGAAGGAAGTGGATGCCAGATTTGTTCTGTCGCAATCACATACACTCTTGTGTATGACCAAAGAACTGATCGTGCTGTTGGAAGAACTATCCGTTCAGATTCTTGTGTTGCAGAACCTCCTCCTAGCTCAGGAAAATAAAATCTTGCAGTTGGCGAAACCTCGAATCAAAATCTTAGAATAAGACGACAAACAAGATCATCAACGTATACAACAGATGAAAAAAACATTCGAACGAAAAACGCGAAAAGATGCAAGAACTATCTGGGTTTTTCTTTTGTGCATCCTTCTTGTTGCAATAGGAGGAATTGCAAGTTTGTATGTTGCGCCAGTTCCTAACGAGATTCAAACAAGTGGTGTGATTGAACTTCTTGATCAAACAGGAAAGATTGTAGAGAGTGCAGATTGCGGCGAGAATTCGTGTGTTCTTGAAAATTACAGTGCAATACTGCTTGGGAGTTGTTCAGAAAATTGGACTGTGCGTTTGATTGCACCTAATGAAGCACCTGTGAAGTTTAGTGTTTCACATAATCAGTATGTAGAATTTTTAGCTACACATCCGGGGACGATCTATTCTGCGTGTCCACATGTCCAAGTAATTTCTGATGGCAAAAGAGTTATTGGTTGTGGAAATGTTTCAAATTTGCAATTTTCTGTAAACGAAATTCTTTCAAATGACGAAAAAATCGTTCTAAGAAATGAAACAATAGTGTGCAGAAATGGCGTGCTTTCTCTAGAGGATGTCTAAAGGAAAGGAATGCAGATCATGCGATGGAAAAAGCTTAGCGGAATTCTTCTAATTGCATGGTGGTTATTTGATACTATTCTAAAAATTTCGAAGTACGGGTTTTATTCTTGGGATGTTCTGTGGTTTTGTAGTATTATCGTGCTGCTAGCAGGACTCGGGTTGTTGTTTGAGAATGCAACGATACTTACAGGAGTTCTTGCGAGTTCTTTGCCTATGCAGTTGGTTTGGATTTTTGAGTATGCTGCAATTGTTCTTGGTGGAACACAATTGGCTTGGGAGGATTTTTCTCCTGCGTACTTATTTCATGGTGGCATTCCTTGGTTTGAGTTTGCAAATACGTTTCGGCATTTTTTGGTGATCCCGCTTGTTCTTGCAAGTTGGTTGTCCCTAAGAAAGGAATCGAAATATGCGCCACTCGCAGTTGCGGGATTTGTTCTTTTCTTATTGTCAATATCATTGTTTGCTTCAAGTGCAAATGAAAACATAAATTGTGTATATGAGAGTTGCTTTAAAGAAAGAGTAAATCCGCAAGGGTATGCTCTTCTCTTCATAGTAGCGATGGTTGTTCTGAGTGCAAGTATTGCTGCAGCGCTCAACATACTTGCGCTACACTTGCGTAAAATTCCTAAGTCAGTTATACAATTTTGGAATGTGCGGATTAACTGTGCACTCGCTGTTGTTTTCGGGATTTTAATGATACGAGGAATACTACTGTATTCAAGAGTAGGATGATCAATAAATAATGCTATTGTTGATCATCAAGAATCCCTCTCGCATAATATCCTGATTGATGATATGTGTAGACAAATGGCTCATTATCAGTTGAAATGCCAATATGTTCATCATTCAAAACATTTCTGATCTTTTTGGGAATGCTAAATAAGGAAGCGTGTGATGTGCTTTCATACCATTCTCCACTAATATTTCGCAGGGGTACTGTAAGGTTTGTTGTTTCTGATGCAATAACATAACCAAGCGATGAAAACGACGAGGATGGCACAATATAGCTTTCAGTGATTGGAAAAACTGTATGTACAGTTTTGTAAATTGACGCGAATGATTCTGCGTAATATAGAGGTGAAGTTGCTTGTGTTGCAAACACGCCAGTAGAGGTCAGTCGCTTGTGGATGAGCGCATAAAATTCTGCAGAATACAGCGGTGCTAGCGCGATTTGGATTGGATCTGGCAAGTCGACAATGATGAGGTCATATGTTTTGTTTGTGTCTTCTAAATAGCGTCTACCATCGGCAATGATGCGTTGAACGTGTGGATCATCTAGTGCTCCTCTGTGAACATCCCTCATGTACATTCGTGAAAGATTAATGACTTCAGGATCAAGTTCCACATGGTCAATTGTTGTGACATTGTATTTGAGTAGTTGACGAAGTGCGCCTCCATCTCCAGCTCCAATTACAAGTGCAGATTCAACGTTTGGTATAACCGCAAGTGCTGGAAGGACAAGGTATTCATGGTAAGCAACTGAGTCATGGCTCGTAATCTGTAATTCTCCATTAAGAACAAGTGAATTTCCGTATGGTCCGCGTGCAACAACTTCAATGCGCTGATATGGTGTGATTGCAGTTTCAAGAGGAGGTACGCCGTAATCTCTGAAAAAGAAGCCTAACTGAACGTCGTGCAATCGTGCTGTGCTACTAAAAAGAATGAAAATGCCTGCACACAAAAAAAGAAGAGTGGAAATAAGAAAGAGTTTACGCGAATCTGGGTTTCCTGTAGTTGAGAGAAGAAGGAGCGCAGCAAAAAGATTCAAGATTCCTCCAAGTGCCATTGCGCCAAAAAAACCAAGTACAGGTACAAGGATAAGTCCTGCAAGAAAAGCTCCAAATGCTCCGCCAAGTGTGTCTGCGCTGTACACTTTTCCTGTGTCAATGCCCACATTTTTTTGGTGTTTGTTGATGATGTGAACTGCAAGAGGAATTTCCATGCCCATGAGAATTGTTGGAAGAAGCAAAAGAAGAACGGAAAAAATAAGTCGAAGAAATGGAAGTCCTACATTAATTAAGTGACTAACTGCGAACATGGAAGTAAAGCCAAAGAGTGCAATGATGATTTCAATTATGATGAAGGAGGTTGTTGCATTGGCAATACTCGAAATTCGTCCTCCGAACCAAGAACCAATTGCGAGTCCGACAATAAATGTGCCTATAACTACCGACGTTGCAAGTTCCGTCATACCAAGGACAATACTCATATTAAACAACAAGACAACTTCATAGAGCAAGCTCGAAAAACCAGTGGCAAACATTGCAATCAACACAAGAAACGTGAGAGAGGACGTACATTTCAAGATGGAGGTCGCGCGAGTCATTTCCTTTTTTTCCATGTGATTTTTAATCTTTCTTCCCTTGTTATCATAATAAAACAAACGAGCTTTCCATAATCAATTTTTTTGTTGTTGTTATTATGCTATTAGTATGTATGCGTTTTGATGAAGACCTGTTTTCCTCCAGTTTTTTGAGAGAATAACTTCAGTAAATCATCAATGTTCTTTTGGGCGCCGCAAGAAAAAAGATCAAGAGTTGCCTTATTGTATTCCGGCCACGTATGAATTGTGAGGTGGGATTGCGTAAGAATTGCAGTGACTGTTGCAGCATCAGGGTTTTTGAATTGATGACTTGCTATTTTAACAATGTTGAATCCTGTTTGTGTTGCAAGTTCAATAAGAAGCAACTCCATTTCTCTTGCACTAAGTGTATCCTTGTTCGTGCAATTTTCACAAACTGCAATGACATGTGTCCCAAGCATATAAACAAAGGGAAGGAAGTTCTATTAAAAGGCTTGTGAAGTTTGATGAAGAGGGGTCTTTTATCTTAACTCTTGCGCATCCTTTGCTTGATCTGCATTCATCCCAAGTACTCGAAGTAGTGCAGCAACGTCATGGGGGCTTCGCATATCTATTGGTTCTGTTGCAAATGAACCAGCAACCATGCGAACATTATACTTTCTACAAAGACGAATGTTTTGTATGATTCTGCCAACTATTTCTGGCTTGTGTGCGCGTCGTGCAAGATGCATGAGAGAAAGTGAGAGTCCAATTCTAGTTTTTCCTGCAAGTTTGCATGTGATGTGATTTAATCCTGATGATCTGAAGTGATGCGCATCTTTTCTTTCGCTTGTTTCAAGATTATAAAGTAAGAATGGCGTTCGCTCAAGCACTCCTCGATCAGATGGGGAGCTTTGAATTGCAATTTTCTCATTATGTTTTCCTGCTAAGAATTTGGCAGGTTCCATTATTCTAATCCAAATAATCCGAATTCCATCTATAATCTCATCTTTTTTTTGCTGACTGGAAAGAACACAAAGCGTATCATACCCTAGAGTTTTTGCTAATTTGACAAAATCTGATGGCCTGTCTGTTTGTATGATGTCACGAGGCATGGTGTTTGTAATAGCGAATCTCGTTATTTATAAAACATTTGCGAGAATCGCGAGAATAGCAAATTGCAAGTAGAAAGTTCGTAAATTTTTGCGATTTGCTATAATCAACCAAGCATTTAAAAGGTTTTATGATAGAGACGGTGTATGCAATTCCAACAAGAGAAACACCAACAAGCAAATAGTACTGCTCAAGATCAGAAGATTGCTCTTCCTCGTGCTCTTGCTGCAACAGGAACAGGTAGCAGACGTGCGTGCGAAGAACTTATACGCGAGGGGCGCGTAAAAGTAAATGGAAGTCTGGGAATTATTGGAATGTACGTGAACGCCTCTGCAGTGCTTGAAGTTGATGGCAAAAAAGTCGGGGTGGAGAAAAAGAGAACTATTCTTCTGTACAAGCCAATTGGTGTTGTCACAAGTGTAATTGATCCGCACAACACAACAGTAACCTCGCTTGTTCCAGTTTCTGAACGAGTGTATCCTGCTGGACGCCTTGATAAGGATGCTAGTGGTGTTGTCATCTTAACGAATGATGGATTGCTCAGCAATAAGATCATGCATCCTTCTCAAGGAGTGAGCAAGACATACGCAGTAACACTAACACGCCCCCTTCTGCAGTTTCACGTGAGTAAATTACGACGCGGTGTTTTTGTTGATGGCGAAAAAGTTCTTGTCACAAATTTATGGTGGGATGGTAGGGAAGTTAGGGTAACTCTTCACGAAGGAAGAAAGCACATTGTGAAAAGATTGTTTCGCAAATTGGGATTCACAGTTCTTGGTCTTACAAGAACAAACATTGGACGACTTGGCCTTGGGGAACTCAAGCCTGGCGAGTGGAAGGATTTGACACAGCGAGAGATTAATTTACTCGAAAATTCCAAAAGCCAACTCACCACTACGCGCATTAGGGGAATCTGATCATGCGCGTTTTGCACAAGGACTTTCGCGCAGGAGAAGTTAAAATTTGTGTAGAAACTCTTGATGACTTGTGGGCGCTTCACCAATTAGTAACCGCTGGAGATTTTGTTTCTGGAAAAACGCTGCGAAAAATTAAAGTGACTGAAGAAGCGGATGCTGCAAAGAAATCTGTTTTCTTAACAATTCGAGTGAAGGATGTGGATTTTAGTGTTAATCAGTCTCACGTAAGAATTTCTGGAACAGTGACTGCAGGTCCAGAGGATGTTCCAAAGGGAAGTTATCACACCTTTTCCATTGAGGATGGGAGTGTTATTACAATTGTGAAAAATGAATGGACTACAGTTGATCGCCTTCGATTGGGGAACGCAATCAAACATAGGAGAATGTGCGTACTTGTTTGCGTGTTTGATCGTGAGGAAGCATTGATTGCTCATCTTACGCATACTGGACACGAAATTATTTGCAAACTTGCTGGAGAAGTTGATAAAAAGGTTGAGGGAATCAAAGCAGGAAAGGACTTTTTTGTGCAGCTCTCTCTTGAGCTTGAGCGCTTAAGAGCTCGTGAGAATGCAGATGCAATAGTGCTTGCGAGTCCAGCGTTTTGGAAAGATCCATTGTGGAAAGTACTTTCTTTAAATGTTCGAAAAATATCAGTCTTCTCTACGTGTTCTTCAGTTACTGAATCTGCAATAAGTGAAGTTTTGCGAAGAGAAGAAACAAGTTCTGCACTAAAGAATGCAGCTACCTCTCAAGAAATGCTTGCAGTAGAGAAAATACTTGCAGAAATTGCAAAGAATGGAAAGGTCGCGTACGGAATTGTTGCTGTTTCAGACGCTGGGAATGCAGGTGCGATTGAAAGTGTTTGTGTTTCTGACGGATTCATTCAGCGCTCTCGACAAAATAGTTCTTATGATCGTATTGAGCACGTTCTTCAAACTATTGAAAGAGCAAAAGGAACGATCATGCTCGTTTCCAGTTCGCATGATGGGGGAAAAAAGCTGGACGGTATTGGTGGAATTGCTGCACTGCTACGGTATAAAGTAGAAAAATGATGAATTACTAAATCAAGATAGTTGCTTATTATTTTGTGGCAGTATCCTCTTGCAGCTGTACACTGTTTCTGAAGCCAAAGTAGCGTTTGCGTGAACTCTTGTTTAACTGATTAATAATTCTGGCTCTCTCTTCTATGTATTCGGCTGAAACGCTGCAAAATCCTCTTGCCCAAAGATTTTTTGTGAATTCTGTATCTAGCACATCATCACCATCAATTTCTGAATATTTCCGTTTGAGTTTTTCAAATAACGGCGCGCCAGGAAAAGGAGTCATCATTGCACAATGCAATTGAGTGACATTGCTGTACGAGGAGATTTCATTTGCAAATCTTTCTGTATTATTTATTGTTTGTTCTGATTCTCCTTCTGAACCAAGAATAATGCTTCCGGTAATATTGATTCCTGCTTTAGCAAGTAACTCTGTTGCTTGATAATTATGCGAAACAGTTGCTCCTTTTCGCATGGATTTTAGCATTGAATTATCTCCTGAATCATAGCCAAGGTACACATAACGAACATTGAGTTCTTTGAGCATGATTGCCATTTCAGTAGTTACTTCATTGGGTTTTCCATAAAGTGAAAATTGGATGTTCGCAAGATCATTTGGTCGTGCTCGTAGTAACGCCTCAACTCGCTCAGAATTGCCAGTAAAACAATCTCCATAATCTTTTACTGACTGAATACCTCGCTCATCGTTAAGAACTTTTATTTCTCTCCAGAATCGACTTGGTGGCTGGTACGAATTTACAGGGTATGGAATGTCACAAAATAAGCATCCAAGTTTGACTCGCCACGCGCAACCAACATGCGTGAATCCTTCCACAAATCGTTCTGACATGTCGGGAAATTCCTTTTTGTGCTCTTCGCGATATTTTGAAAAATCTATAAGATCAAAATTCATGTCAACAAATCGAGGTGGTAGTGCGGGAATTACGCAGGTGTTTCGTTTAATCTCTGTTCCATTTCTCCAAATAAGGTTTGTTATACTTCCAAGAGCGCCTTCTTTGGAAAATCCCTGAACAGAAACTGCCTGGATATATTGTAAGAATGGTTCATCTCCGTCATTTGCTATTACTGCATCGATAGTTGGTTGGTGTGCAAGAATACACTCTGCCATTCCTGCTGCAGTCGGGTGTGGACCGCCGATGACAACGCGTTTTGTTCCTTGTTCTTTTGCCATTTTGCTAAGCATAACACAATTTGGATAATTCATCGTGTTGGCACTCAACCCCAAAACATCTGATCCACGAACCATTGTTTCAATCTCAAAAGGAGATCTTACTTCACCATCTATCACTTGAACTTCATAATCAGGATATGTATCTTTAATTTTTGAGCCAATTACGAGTATACCCATCGGATAATAAATTCCACTCGTTGCACTCCCTCCATGTCGATTCGTTGGACAAACAAGTGTAATCTTCATCATAACCACCCGTTTCATAGGATTTCCTAGAAACACTTAAATATTTGCTGTCAATTATTTACAGCACTATGGAAACCCCTCTAGAGGTTCTGCAGAACTATGGTCTTGCAGAGAAGGAAGCAAAAACATATCTTGCATGTCTCGAACTTGGCGATTCTCTTGCAAGCGAAATCGCACTCAAAAGTAATCTCCCAAGAACACTTCTTTACGATATTTTGGAAAGACTCATTGATCTTGGACTTATTTCGTACGCAATAAAAAACAATAGAAAGTATTTCAGAACTGCAGACCCACGTGAATTCCTGCAAATCTTAAAAGAAAAAGAGCTCGCGATCAAACAAGTGCTTCCTGCTCTTGAAATGTTGCAAAAATTGCATGGAGTGAGGAAACCAAAAGTGGAAGTGTACGAAGGAAAAGAAGGTATGAAAACAATGATGAATGACATCTTGCGTTCTAATTCTCATGAATTCCTAGCGTATGGCAGTTCACGGTCCTCGTTTGAAGTTATCCCTGCATTTATGGAAGAGTGGCATCATGAAAGAATCAAACGAAAAGTGCGCATGAGAATTATTTACAATCAAACGCAACAAGCAAGGTTGCGCATTAAGGCTCACCCAAAATCACTCAGATATTCG
>JAHFPE010000101.1 GCA_023261345.1 Candidatus Woesearchaeota archaeon | reverse complement strand
GATATTTCTTTCTTTTTTTTCTCTGATCGCACAGTGTAGCTCGTCAGTTGAAGCAAATTTCCAAGATTACAAAAACTCGGTTGCTCGGAGCTATCCGCGGGATAAAACTCACGGTTTTACGCTCCTCGCCACACCGCGAGTTTTGGGGATTAAAAATTTCGCACTAACGTGCGAGGTTTTAGACCCTGCAGTATTTTTAATAATCAAAAATGAAGACCATTCCATACTTTTCAGCCATCACAAGAAATAACTTTACCTAATCTCTCCCGCCTGCCACTTTTTGAGTAGCATTACAGAAACTCTTTTTATATCTGGTTTATTTCTTTTGAGAAGAAACCCCGACTTATTTGCAATGAGAGACAAGGTTTCCTCTGGGTCTTTTTGTATCGAAACTCCGTAATTTCTTTCAATTAACCCGGGATGCGCATCCATTAGTGCGAGAATTACTAAATCAGGTTCTTTTTCTGCTCGATAATCGATCGCGCCGATTATTGCGTGTTTGAGTTTAGAAAAATTTGCATCTTTTTCTTGCAAGGGAATTATTCCCGGAGTATCAACAAAAGTAATTCCACTAGCAAAACTTGTCACGTTCTTTTTTGCGCGTGTTACTCCTGCAAGATTGCTTGTTTTAGCGCAACTTCTACCAGTCATTGCATTTACTAAGCTTGATTTTCCCACATTAGGATAGCCGAAAATTCCAACAAAAATTTTAGGTTTTTTAATTCCTGCTCGCGTTGCTTCTCCGAAAATTCTTTGTTTGAGTAGGTTCATGCCTTGATAAGTTTTGGAAGATACAAAAACGCAAGGGTGAAGCACTTGCCTCCACTGATCAAGGCTTTTTGTATTCACAAGATCGCACTTCGTAATTGTATAAATTAATGGTACGTTCTGTTCTCGAATTTGTTTTTCGATGTCTAAATTTCGCGTTTCTTGGATCATTCGTGCGTCAAGCAAGAGAAGTGCCACATCAGATGCTTTGATTACTCGTGAGACTATTGTCCAGAATTTTCCCATAATCCACACAAAGTGTAGCGCACATTATAAAGAATGAGGCAATAAACCGTGTTGGTTTCAGGCTCTGTAGAAAAATTGCTTTGGCTCCCCTTAGCGTCCGCATCTACGCGGTCTCATTCACACGAAGAAGGGGGTTGGCACCTTCGGGGAACCTCGAAGCATAGTGGTGCGAGAGGTGCCACCTGTCGTGGAGAGTGCATCCCAAGTTCCTTATTATGAATAGGAATGCGGACTGGTGCCAAAGCCGAGCAAGAGCGAGTTTTCTACAGAGCCTTGTTTCAGTTAATTTTATAACCTCTTTCTTCGCACGCTATTTTAGTTTGGAGGAGTTATGCCAACTGACAAAAAAACAATGGATAAATTACGTCGTGGATATCGTGATAGTCTTGCAATTCTAGAGGAGAAATGTAAGGCAGGAAATGCGAGTAAGGAAGAATATGCGGAATTAACGAAGTTACGTAAGAAGATGAAGTAAACTATTCATGAGTGCATATGTTTAAAAGTGTTCACCTAGTAACTTCGAAATGGTTTACCTTGTTGGTTCGGCACTTGAAGATACTAGGCGAATTGCAACTACACTTGGTATTGCACAAGCGGTTCAAGTTCCATTGCATCTCTTCCCTTCAAAAGGTCCAATGTGCATAATTTCATCAAATGGAATTTACCATGGAGATAGCTTAACTGTATCAGAGAATCTAAGAAAGGTTAGTATTCCAGTTGATGTTAAAATTATTTTTGATCGGCATGCTGATTTCAATAAACCAAACTTCAGTCTCTCTGGCATTGAGCATTTTGCATCCCACGCGTTTGAAGTTTATGCGCAAAATTTTCTGGAAAGGTTGTATGTTCTGGGTATTGAACCCGGATATCAAGAAAGGCAAATAATGAACTGCTTGCATGATTTACGCATAGCATCAAGTTTACCCCATACTAAATTATTTTATTCTTGCGACATAACTTCTGCCCGAAGTGTGGAGGGTAAGAGAATTCATGTATCTGTGGATATAGATGTAATTAAGAGGTTAACCTGCATTAATCCTGGATTCGGAGGTGAATCAGGTCCATCATTAGAAGAGCTCTCAAATGAAATTGCAACAATCTCTAAAGAAAACACTCTTGTGGCAATTGACCTTGTGGGATTTCTACCAAGATCACGTGATCTTTCTTGTGATTCCGATGCGGAAGGTTTACTGGTTTACAAGACGATAGTTCAGGCAGCTGGTTTTCTCAAATAAGCTAGTTATTTATTTGATCCAAAGTTACAAGTCAAATACTCTGAATTAAGCTTCTCAAAAACTCCAACACAACTATCCGCGCCAGGTCTCATCAATTCACGTATCTCAGCGCCTGCTTCTTTTGAATTCCACCACGATCCATACTTATTTTTGAGTTTTTGACCAAGTTCTGCTGCTCGAATCATTGCAAGTAAATAACTTGGAACATACAGCAGCGCCTCAGGAAGAATGTGGTGTAATTTCCAGTACTCTCCTGGAACTGTAATTCCCATGCATTTCTTGATGTGCGCTGCGTAATTTGCATCACATTGATCTGGCGTTAATTGTTTTTCGAAATAATCTATTTTAAATAGACTATTTGCGCAGTAAAATGCAATTGCATAGAGTTTAATGAATTCGAGTCCATGTACGAATTCTTCTGCTGTTTGTTCTGGAAGTTGAACTTCTTCAATTAAAAAGCGTTTGTCATGAAGAATATTCTCGTAAAGTGTGGAGAATGTTTCGCTTAGCCCCTCGCTTAGACTGTATCTTGTCCAGTATGGCAAATCTTCTGAAATTGTTGTTGCGTGAGCTGCATGGCCAAATTCATGAAAGACAGAGTTGAGATCGTTCGCAATTTGTTCTGCTTTGTAACTCACGCGAACATCGCTTGGTATTTTTATGAATGAACAAAATGGGGACGGGTATTTATGAGGTCTGTTTTGTGCATCAACAGTTATTGCTTGGAGTGAAAAGTTTTGTTTTGTAAGTACGCGTCTAATTTCGGAAATTGGATTAATCTTTTTTGGAATATTCAAATGCGAAAAAACAGTGTTGCGCATGAAGTACATATCATCATAATATGTTGGATTTCGAGAAAGAAATTTGTTGCTCATAGTTCGCCACTGCTTTGTGAGGAGAGGTTTCGCGTATTCTTGGAGTTCTGCAATTACTGCTTTGAGGTTGGCAAGTGACATGTGATGCTCTTTGCAATACACATCGAGCGGTTCCATCTTGTGCCTAGCGTATATTTTCTTGATGATGTCAAAACGTTTGTGAATAATTGGAGCTATTATTTTCGATTTGGTAATAAGTGTATCAAACACTTCTTTTCGCTCGTTATCTGCTGCAGTTACTGCATACTGTCTCCAGGTTGTCCACGTTACTGGTTTTCCATTGAATGAATGTTTTTTGCTTGATACCACGGTTCTACGAAGGTCATCAAGTTTGAGAGAGAGTTTGTATGTTTTGCTTCCTGCAATACTTCCAACTGCTTCCCAGTAGAGTGTTTCGGGTTTTTTCCAGTTTTTCAAGAATACATTTGCATGAAGTAATGACTTTTTTTCAAGGAGACCTATTTTTTTTGTTGAGTACGGAAGTCCAACTTGCATATTCCAGTATTCTTTTCTTGCGCTAACGCCAAGTTCTTCTTGACGTTTGCACCATTGTTGGAGAGTTACATCTTGTTTTTTTGTAGAGAATTCCTTTGTTGTTTTACTCAGCCTTGCTATTGGTTTCATGCGAGTACCTTTCTTGCAAATGTGATGAATCCACTATGACCAATCGGAATTGATTTTGGCCTAACACGGCGTGCATTAATTTCCCAAACTCGTTCTGTTATCTCAATTGATTTTATGATAAGAAGCTTTTTCTCAAGAGCAACTGCAGAGCAAAAGTCCATCATTTGGGGAACACTCGGAGAATAACTCACAAGCCAGCCACCAACGCGTAGTGCTTTTATAGCTGGAGTAATTCCGTTCCAAGGTTCTGGCACATCATAAATTACAATGTCTACGTTCTTTTCTGCGATTCCCTTGTAACAGTTGTTGAGTTTAAACGTAATATTGGTGAGTCCAAGACTTGTTGCGTTTTGTTTTGCTTGTTCTTGAAATTCACTACGAATTTCGTATGAGGTAACGGTTTTGCATAGACGCGCAAAGAAACAACACACTGCGCCAGAACCAGTT
>JAHFPE010000100.1:1308-4206 GCA_023261345.1 Candidatus Woesearchaeota archaeon | reverse complement strand
CAAAAGGAGTTCGTGTACGCAAAACAGTGTGTGGAAACACAATTCATGGAAATATTTTTCAAATTAATGTCAAGGTCACAAAAGCAGGTGCAGAACCACTCGCACCACCAAAAGCCGAACAACCTGCTGAAAATAAACCTTTGCAGTAAAATTCTTCAGTTTGTAAAAATTCTCAATTTCACTGGGGCTTCTGCGTCGTTCACTCTTGAGAATTTTAAACTACGACTTGCGTATCACATAGTTCTAATGTTTGCCAACGTGAACGACTCAACAACATCAATAGAGTGAACTTGAAAGGTTTCACCGTCAGAATTATATACCCCTCTTGCAGAATTTTATAGAATGCATCTCACACTTGATATGAATAACGCACTGCAAGAAAAGCAACGCCTCTTCTGTGCAAAAAAGCTTGCACCTTGCATAAAGCACCTTCATGAAGTCCATCTTACTGGAAGATATGAAGATCCTGCAAGTAGTATTAATTTGCCTAAAGACAAACACGTACTTACCTATGTGGAGAATTGCGCAAAAAAAGTATGCATTCCTGATATTCTTGTCATCATAGGAATTGGAGGAAGCGACCTCGGCACATTTGCTGTACAGCAGGCAATTCTGGGCACACTCAATAATGAACTTGGAAGAAAGCCCAACGTTTATTATGCAGACACTGTGGACCCGTCTGCAGTACGAGATATTTTGACGCTGTGTGAAAGAGCCATAGTCGCAAAAAAAGAAGTTCTGCTCAACATCATTAGCAAAAGCGGAACTACAATGGAAACTACAGCGAACGCAGCAATATTTCTCAAACTTTTCGAGAGATACAGCATCGACTTCAAAACGCACGTTGTCATTACCACAGATGAACATACTCCACTTTGGAAATTTAGCGAGGAAAATGACATTCCTAAACTTTCAATTCCAAAATCTGTCGGAGGAAGATACTCTGTTCTATCTTCAGTCGGCCTTTTTCCCCTGCACGTGCTCGGCATTGATTGTCACGCACTTCTTCGTGGAGCTGCAGAAATGGCAGAAGAATGCGTCGCCTCATTTGATCAGAATCCCGCAGCACAAAGAGCAGCTATACTCTACTCGCATCTTCGAGAAGGAGAGCACACCCACAATCTCTTCTTGTTTTCCACATATCTTGAAGCACTCGGCAAATGGTATAGACAACTCATGGCAGAGAGTCTTGGCAAAAAGCATACGGGAATGACACCAATTGTCAGCATAGGAACAACAGACATGCACAGCATGGCACAATTGTATTTAGGAGGCCCAAAAAATATTTTTACAACATTCATTTGTGTTGGTGCAGAACCAGAAGTTCGAGTTCCCTCTCACACTTCACAAAACAGCATTGAACAAATTGCGCCTGTTGCAGGCAAAACACTTCAAGAATTACGAAGTCGCACGCTACGTGAAGTTCAACAAGAATACTCGACTAAGAAACTGCACTTTACAACAACACAACTCGCAAGCCGTTCGCCAGCTTGTCTTGGCGCATTCCTGCAATTAAGCATGATGGAAACAATGTATCTTGCCCACCTTCTTGGCGTAAATGCGTTTGACCAACCAAATGTCGAAGAGTACAAACAACGTTCGCGAGTTCGCTAAGATTCTCGAGTTCGGGCTACGCTCACGGGGGAATCTTACTCAGCGAACGTTTAAATAGTCTTTCTTCTGCTCGCTTCATTATGCCACGCAACCACAGAGGTGCATCGCTTTATCGCGAATTCATCACAACGCATTTTGATCCTCGACGCATGAAAGGAAGAGAACATCATTATGCATACGGAATTATCGGAATCATCCTCATCATTGGAATTGTTGCTCTGGGAGTGCACAAGTTGCAACTGCAAGAAAGTACCGGTGGCACAACTAAAGGTGATATCACCGGAAATAGCGTAATTGAGTACGATATCTCCATAGATACTGACAATGACGGAGTTGATGACTCAGTTGATAATTGCAGCGGCGTGTACAACCCTGGCCAAGATGACTCTAACAAGAATGGTTTTGGAGATGCGTGCGAACGCACGAATTAGCAAAGAGAACTTTGCATAATCACGAAAAAAGAGGCAAAGTTCTCTAAGAGAAGTTTGAAACCAAGTCATTTGTTGCCTCCGTACGGGATATTATTGAATTGTTCAAACTTCTCCAAAAGAAACAATTAAATAGCACATGTTTTTGTTCATGTAATATCATGTCTTCATCACACTCAGTTCTCATCGTGGCATTAGTTGCTGTTGTTGCGCTCGGAGGGATGTATGTGATGAGTAGTGCAGTTTCGAATTTTCCTGTAAGCCTGCATTTACCCTTTAGTGCACAAAATACACTGACTGGGGCGCAGGTTGTTGAAGCGGTAGAACCAGTTTCTCCAAGTTCAAAGGTTACAGTTGAAGCATCTACTAAAAAAGGAAAGTGCATAGCCGGACAGTATGATCTTGATGGGGCAAAACCCTTCGGAATTTCAAATAAAGGAGGTCTATCTCGAACTTGTTACAATGGATTAGACGCAATGCCTGCGGCAGTTATGATTATGGATTTTGCCAATGCGCACCCTGAACAATGCAGCTACTCGGGTGGCAATATGGGGGGAAGTTATGAGGGATTCTTAGATTCGTCGGGTGAACTCACCAAAGCGTTTCCTTCTGATAGCGACTGTGCAAGACTTGGCGCCGGAGCTAAACTAGTCGGTTACGCTGGATTTCAACCATGGTTTCAAGCAGGCGAGGATGATAATGATGGACCAATACTCTATTCTAAATCAATGGATTTGTATAATGGAAAATTTTTCTGCAAGCACAGTTTAGATGGAATTTTCCTATACAATAATGGCATCGGTTATGGCGTTGCTGTGTGTTGCAGTTCTTGCAGCAGAGAAAAAACAGACTGTGA
>JAHFPE010000100.1:0-1298 GCA_023261345.1 Candidatus Woesearchaeota archaeon | reverse complement strand
GACACTTGGAGATGGAGCAAGACTAATCGGATACGCAGCATTTAGATCATGGGTCGCGTCATCCGTACGCGGAAATGAAAATAAAATCGTCTATGATCAATCAACGCAACTTCCGGATGGAGAACATTTTTGCGCCCACAGTTTAGACGGCAGCACGCCATACAATGATGGAATTGCTTTCGGAATAGCCGTGTGTTGCAGTCCTTGCAGCCGAGAAAAAACAGACTGTGAAAACCTTATTGCGCGCGGAGGAACGATTCCAAAATCAGAATTAAACGAAGATGGCACATTAACTGATGAAGCAAACGAAAAATACAAGGAATGTCTCAGTTGTAATTCGGATGGAGATCATGAGTATATTGATCCTTCAGATGGTTCGCTTCACACATTGAGCCCTGAAGAGTAAAATATAAGGACACAACAATTATATACTTCGTGTTTTCATAAACACTCATGCCAACATCACACTCAGTTCTCATCGTTGCTCTAGTCGCAGTCGTTGCTCTTGGAGGAATGTACATCATGAGTAATGCAATTACGAACATACCTTTTAGCACGTCCTTACCATTCAGTACACAAAGCACCTTAACTGGCGCACAAATTGTTGATGTGTCACGAGGAATGTCTACTGTAAATCAAGTGAATGCTGCCGCACTTCGTGACTGTTTAGCACGACAAAAACAATAATGCACAAATTCTTCTGCAAAGGTCTTCTTCATATTTAAAGTAGTGACATACATCCCCGTTATTCTTCCGGATTTCTCGGAAAAAAATCGGGGTTTGCGAGTTAATTCGGATTTTTTCCGAATTGAGCGGAACATATTCGAAATCGCCGGAAATTTTTCGGTTTTTCAAGAGAAACACATCTTAAGCAGATAGAAACGTTTACTTTTGAGGTGATTGAATGAAAAACCATATTTTGAAAGCATACAAAAGCGTGTTTACAGACTACGAAACAGGAGTGTTCAACAGAGCATATGTTGACGTAGTTCTTACACCAAAATACGAAGCGAACAAAAAACTCGGCTGTTTATTTATTGGAGTTGACAATTTACAAGCGCTGCAGAATCGATACGGACGCCCTGCAGCAAACGCAATTATTCGAAAAACTGCAGACCAATTACGAAGTGTTCTTCCATTCGTTAGCCGTTATTTCGGTAGTGAATTTGTCGCACTCCTGCCAGGCTGCAACGGTAACCTATTGGACTGGGGAGACCTTGCACGCTTGGCAGTATCCATGTCTCCAGTTGTTATTGGACGAGATGCAATCAAGCAAACAGTGACGATTGGCGCTGCAA
>JAHFPE010000099.1 GCA_023261345.1 Candidatus Woesearchaeota archaeon | reverse complement strand
CTGTTTTTCTGACGTAATAAAATAGTTTTCATCAGTTATTATTTTTCTGTTTGTCTTCTTTTCTAGTTCAAGTCTTGCGTGTTTCGCTATTGTTCCGCCTTCTCTTGAAGCTTTTTTGTGTTCGGTGAATGTTGTTGGATCAGTGACTTTCTCGATTTCTGATGTTGATGCCTCGCTGAGCATTGTGAAAATTAGTTCGAGGTCAGTCATATGGTCACGAAGGTTTTCCTTATCCAATCCTTTGAGTTTCTTGTATTCGGAAGGGGTCAAGCCAAAACATGCTTTCGATATTTCCGCCGTTAGTATGGAGAAATCGTCGTTGTTTTCTATGCCTCTTTTCTTCCACTCATCAGTTAAGTCTTGTCTGACAGCGATGCCTCTGAATCGTTTATCAATCCATGATTTTGAGTATCCTTTTTGCTCATATAGTTGCTTCATTCGTTCTTGGGCAATTTCTGGGTTCTGTATCTCTTCAACACGCTCAAAACCTACTTGGGCGAGCCAGAGTTTGAACGGTTCAGCTTTCCGAGCAGGAATTGACTGTATAATCCGGAACATTGACTTAGTATTCGCGCAGTCAGTTTCGTATTTTTTTCCGTCGGTAGCTACTAATTTCAGACGTACCCAAATGGGGGACAACTGAAGTTGAACAAACTCCCTATCTTTGACTTTGCCCCAGTACTGCCGAGGAGTTGGACTGTCTGTTAGCGCTTCAATAACATCAACTATTGAGAAAAACCATGCACCATTGTGCCAAATACGTCGTATCTTCTTATCCTGAAACACCACTAACACGTTATTTTGGTTCATCGTCATTCTTTAATAAGGAGTAGTCTTTGAGATTATAAACTTCACAGGTACTTTTCCAGTACAAAGTAGTCTCCTATTTCATTGACAAGTTCTTATACTCATATACTGTAGACTAGAAAAAAATAAAAATATGTTTGGTTTTTTTTAACAACATGGATTACTTGCTCAGAATAGAAGATCCCTCTATAAAAGATCCAAGACTTCCTGAACGAATAACTGATATTCGACAATTCTTGTCGTTTGATCCGCTGAAGGATTACCTTGGCGCGTTACCGACAATCAGCTTACCAAAGCAGGATATTCCAGGTCTTGGAACGCATTCACCCATGATTGGCTGGCAATGGCTAATGAGTCAACGTCATACGATCGCGCTGTATGATCCAGATTCGAACAAGGCGCTGTGGATTGTTCAGGAAAGATTTAAAAAAAATCAATGGTTCAGGGTTTTCAGAAGAGCAGCGGAAAATGAACTGGGTTTACGAGTGAGGCAACATTACACAACTGAAAGTGGATTTATTAGCCCTATTTCTGGAAGAGTTTATAGAAATGGGGGTAGCAATTACATTCTTGTACAAGGAACACCTGCAGAACTTCTCAAAGACGTTATGGCTATCGCACGAACAGTTGAGGAAATATTTTTGTATAAGTAAAAGTCATACATCATTCAGAAAGGGAATCCTGCTTAAATGTAGCACGCGTTTTTTCGCCCCTGGTTCGACCCCTATCAAAAATCAAACTACCAGTTCAAATCCCGAATGCAATAGCATAAAAAACTAATCGCCGCGGCTCGGATTCCCCGAAGCACAAGAGTGCGAGGGGTGCCAAAAATGCGAATGGAAACGAAGCGTTTTTGTGCATGTTCAAATCCGATATGGTTTTCTCGTGCGTGTAATGGCATAAAAACCTAAACGCCGCGGCTCGGATTTGAACCGAGAACTCCTTGCGGAAACCGGTTGTCAAGCACAAGCTTCAAGACCGGCGCACTACCAGGTTATGCGACCGCGGCAACAAACGCAACAAGAATTGATTCATTTAAAAGAGTTCTTATGATTCTCTTAACTCTGAATAGGTAATGTGCAGAAAATGCTTCCTCGTTAGTTCTTCGCCATCACTTTTCGCCAGTAAAATGCAGAAACGCAGTTTTTTTGTGTCGAGGTCAACCACAAAGTTTATAAACACCTTGCTTTGCGTGATTTAAAAGGTTAGTTGTTGCTCATAATATATGATGCAGCACATAAGAAAAAGCAGGTAAGAAACGAGTGGAGGGGGTCGCCATGCAGGGCTTTGTAAAAAAGTGTTCTGAATGCGGATCAATGAATCTTCTTGTGAATAGAAACCGCGGAGAGGTTATTTGTAAAGAATGCGGATTAGTTGTTGAAGATCGCCTTGTTGAAATGGGACAAGAATGGCGAGAGTTTGACGCAGATAGCGGCGATGAAACAAACCGCAGAAGAACTGGCGCGCCAATGACGTACACACAGTACGATCAAGGACTTGGAACAGAAGTTGGTCAGCGTGCAGACTTATTCCAACTCACTTCAAAAGACAGAAACAAATTCTTTCGACTCAGAAAATGGCAATATCGCATTTCAACAGCAATCGAGAGAAATCTCAAGCTTGCTCTTGGAGAACTCAAGCGAGTCTCAAGCTATTTGAAACTTCCAAAAGCAGTAGAAGAAGAATCAGCAATGATTTACACCCAAGCAGTGCAGCGCGGACTTGTTCGAGGAAGAAGCATGGAATCAGTTGTTTCTGGCGCATTGTATGCTGCATGCAGACGGCATGAAGTTCCAAGAACACTTGATGAATTACAAGAAGCAAGCAGCATTGACAAAAAAGAAATCGGACGAACGTACAGATTTATTACGCGAGAACTCAACATCAGTATCTTGCCAAGTAATCCTGCAGACTACATCGCACGCTTTGCCTCAAGCTTGAAACTCAGTGCAGATGCGCAAACCAAAGCAGTTGAGATTCTCGAGCAAGCACAAGATGAAGAATTAACGAGCGGCAGAGGACCTACAGGTATTGCTGCTGCAGCGTTGTATGTCGCAGCCCTAACGCACGGTGAGAAACGAACACAACGAGAGGTTGCTGATGTTGCAGGCGTGACTGAAGTCACCATTCGAAATAGGTACAAGGAACTGCTTGACAAACTTCGTTTGGAAAGCCAAATCAAGAAAACCAAAAAGAAGTCGAAAAAATGAAGAACCCAATCGCCCCAAGGTGTGGGGTATCGCAAGTACCTACAATTGGGTTCTTGAATGTTGAGAATACCCAAGAGCATTCTCACATTTCTCACCCCGTCACCGCAAGCGGTGGGGTATTCTCAACAAATAAGATTCCCCAGTTCGCGCTTCGCTTACAGCAAAATCTTGGACTATGACGACCACTCTTCGAATGTTCGTTCAACGTTTGCTGCATGAGCAGTAGCGAATTCGCAAACGTTTTAGGGAACGTTATCTTTAAATACAACTCGATCAGAACAGAACCCATGGAAAAAAAAAGTGAAGTTCATGAAGGAACTTGTCCAAAATGTAGTGGAAAAATGATTAAGCACTTTAGTTCTATTAGTGGAAACTCAAAATACATTACGTGGCAGTGCGAAGAATGCGAGTACGCACAAACAAAATGTACTGGCGTTTTGCCATAAGAAAAGTTTTAGACTCTACAGTAATCAGTTTTTTATAAATTCTTCAGGAGTCAAAACAGTTAAGGAAGTTCTTTTGTAATCTGCAGTATTTCTGGTCACAAAAGTATTTACTCCTGCAAACAAAAGCGAAAATGCGATTAGCGCGTCTGCAAACTTGAGGTGATGTTCCTCGATGATTCGTGCAGCTTCTACAGCAGAATCGTGCGAAATGGAAATCGTTCTTGCACGAATGAAGTGTAAAAAAGAGTCGACTATTTCTTGTTCTTTTGAAGAGTTGTCTTTGAATGGTTTTCGAAATAATTCAGTTATTGTAATTGCGGATACGCCAAGATTTACTTTATTCTCTTGAACGTGTTCAAAAAAATATCGTGCACCTATTTTGTGTGAAGGGGGGTCGTCAGTTCGTAAGACGTTAAGAATAACATTTGTGTCAACGCCAATTAACTTTGAATCATTTCCGCTCAAATTCAATTCTCCATCTTCGTTGTAACTCCGTGCTCGGTTTGTCTTTAAAACTTCCTAGTGCGCCAACAAAATCCTCTAATCTTGAATTTTCCATTTTGTGAATTCGAAAACCGAAATTCGCGCGCTCAAGTGCCATTCTGTCGCCTAGCCGAATTTGAAGTTCTTCTCGAACGTTCTCAGGGATTGTTCTTTAAAATTTCGCAGGGTCTAAAACCCCGCACTTTAGTGCGAAATTTTTAATTCCAAAAACTCGCGGTGTGGCGAAGCGCGTAAAACCGTGGGCTTTAGCCCGCGGATA
>JAHFPE010000098.1 GCA_023261345.1 Candidatus Woesearchaeota archaeon | reverse complement strand
GTAGTCAAGAGAATAAAGTGAGAGAGGTTTTTCTTTTTTTTATATTTTATCCTTTGTTGCGAGTGGTAGTAAAAGTTTTTTTTACAGTGCCGCGCTCTCGCAAATGTTAAATACACCTCCATTTTTCGGTTCTTGCTATGAAGTTTATCGTCGTTACTGGAGGTGTTCTTTCAGGCATTGGAAAAGGTGTTGCTACTGCCTCAATTGGTAGACTGATGTGTGAAGGAAAGCGTGTTGTAACTCTTAAGTGCGATGGATATCTTAATGTAGATCCTGGCACGATGAATCCTCTTGAGCATGGAGAAGTGTTTGTGTTACATGACGGTGCAGAAGTTGATATGGACTTTGGACATTACGAGCGCTTTTTGGGTGTGCAGTGCAAAGCAGACTGGAGTATTACATCAGGAAAAATTTTTACCTCAATTACTGCGCGAGAAAGAAAAGGTGATTTTTTAGGGCAGACAATACAGATTTATCCGCATCTTCCAAATGAAATTAAACGTTGGTGGTTTAGCGTAGCTGAACGTGAAGCTGCTGATGTTGTATTAATCGAAATTGGTGGGACTGTGGGGGATATTGAGAATTCTTGGTTCATTGAGGCTGCAAGACAATTGCGTAAAGATGTAGGACCTAAAAATGTTGCGTATGTTCACTTAACGTACGTTCCGTTTCTTGATTCTGTGGGCGAGCAAAAGACTAAGCCCGCGCAACGTGACATTTCTCTTTTGCGCGAGAAAGGTATCATACCTGATGTCATTCTTTGCAGATCCAAACATCCTCTTGTAGTAAAGTGTAGAGAAAAAATTGCGATGTTCGGAGATGTCTCTTCAAAACAGGTGCTTTCATGTCATGATGTTAGTTCTATTTACGAGCTTCCTCTTGTTCTTGCGAGAGAAGGGTTGCCTAGTTTGCTCAATGAACAACTTGCTATTTCTGGAACTCTTGATTTAGCTACATGGGAAACGCTAGTTACGAGACTGCGCGATCCACAAAAAATGATTACAATTGCAGTGTGCGGAAAATACACTGCATTACACGATAGTTATGCGAGCATTTCAGAAGCCTTCACGCATGCAGGTGCGAAACTTGGTTGTGGCGTTCGTCTCAAATGGATTGATGCTGAGGCATTTGAGGAAGGACGGCTTGATACAAATTCTGTTTTTGAGGAGGTGCAGGGCGTACTTGTTCCAGGTGGGTTTGGAAGTAGGGGAGTTGAAGGAAAAATTCGGGTGATTCAACACTGTAGGATGACTGGTCTTCCGTTTCTTGGAATTTGTTACGGGTTGCAGCTTGCGGTTGTTGAATTTGCAAGAAACGTGTGCGGTCTTATGTCTAGTCATACAACAGAAGTTGATTCAAGCACGCCTCATCCGGTTATTACAATGCTTGAAAGCCAGAATGGCCTTACGAATAAGGGTGCAACAATGCGGCTTGGTGCGTATACTGCGGAACTATTGCAAGGGAGTATTGTGCAACAATTATACGATCGTAATTCCGCAACAGAGCGCCATCGCCATAGATTTGAAGTTAATCCTGCATATCATGGTGTGCTTCACGAGAAAGGAATGATTTTTTCTGGCTTAAATAGTGATGGTCGTCTTGTAGAATACATTGAGTTAAAAGATCATCCTTTTTTTGTTGCAACACAAGCGCATCCAGAATTATCATCTCGTCTTGAATTTCCAAATCCTTTGTTTATTGGTTTGCTTCGTGCAGCGTTATGTTCCAAGACCAATGAACACAAGTCCGATGAGAATGAGAAGAATGCCGCTAATTTTGAGCATGGTGATCTTCTCCTTGAGCAGCAGTTTTGAGAATAGGCATGTCCAAACAAAATTAAATGCGCTAAGTGGATTTAGTACCGTAAGGTCTCCTCCTCGTAGTGCAAAGAAGTACGTGAGAACTGCTATTGCGTACAGTCCAAGTCCAATGATGAGTTTTGGTGTTGGTTTCTTCCACGCATTTCCAAGTGGTATTCCTTGTTTAATAAGCACAGGTCCAAGCCCGCTAAGTACACCTGCAAAAAGAACCATTAGGATAGAAACTGTGCTCGTTGTCATTGTCGTGTACTTCCTATCATACTAACTCCTGCAACAATGATGAACACACCAACACTCTTTAAAATGCTGAAATGTTCGCCAAGAAAAAGGTAGCCAAGAAGTGCAACCCAAATGAAGTTCGTTGCAAGAATTGGTGTGACGACGCTTGCTTCTCCGCGCTCAAGTGCAAGAATGAAAAATATTGCGCTCACACAATACAAGAGGAGACCAAACATGAATGGTGTGTTCGAAAAAAGATTGGGGAGAAGTAATGTGCCTTTCTTAAATAGGAATTGTGCACCAGCAGTTCCGAGTGTTGCGAATAGCACAAGAACAATGCTTACTGTTGAGGGTTTCATTCGAAGGAGAGACGCGTTACATCGTTATATTATTCTTCCGATAGTGCTTGGAGTATTGCAGCGTATGCTGGTCGAGTGATGAATGCTCCAACTGCAGCGCCAAGCATTGTTGCAATTGCAAATCCTTTGAGGAGTCCTGCTCCTGCAAAGAGAAGAGGTATCATTGCAACAAATACTGTAGCAAATGATGAGAGAATAATGAAGAATGCGCGTTTGAGTGATTCTTTCCAATTAATGTACTGTTGTTTGTGTCTAAGAGTTTCGTCCAGCATGAGGATCTGATCATTCACTCCAGAGCCAATTGTCATGATGATGCCAGCAACTGCAGCAAGGTCGATGCTTTGCCCGATGAGCGCTGCAAGTCCAAGAATGCTAACTATTTCTGCTAACATTGTAAGAACAATTGGTGCTGCAAGAATGATTTTTCTGTACACTGCAAGTAAAATGACGCTTACGCAAAGTGCTGCAATGATTGCAACAACTATTGCGTTGTTCAAGAATTGACTTCCAAGAACTGAGCTGATTGCATCTGACTTAACAATCTCAATTCGTACAGGAAGCGAACCAGTCATGAGTACAGTTTGAAGTTTTCTCATATTAGTGAGTGCTGCGCTTTGTGCTTCTTTGAGTGTGGCGCCAGTTCCGCTGCCGCTAATTGATATTTCTGTGACTGCTTTTCCTCGAAGATCAGCTGATATGCTGAGCTTGTCTACTTGTTGGTCATCAAGATACAAAACGAGTTGTTCTGATAAGTAAGCTTGTTGTCCAGTTCCTTGAATTCGAAGTCCTTTTGTGACTTGTGCTTGTTTGGCTGCTGCTTGTGGACTTAAGGTTATTGAGAATTGGAATCCGCACGCGTATCCTCCTTCGCTTGTTTGCCCGCAAGCTCGTCTTGGGTCAAGTCCTGAACATTCTGCGATTCTGCAAACATTTCGAAGATCAGTTCCTCCTTTGAAGACAGTGATGTTCGCAATAGATGCTTCGAACTTTCCTTGTTTACCAATAAGAGACTTAACTTCTTCTTCAGCAGCTCCAGCAATCTCAACTAGAATGAATTTGTTGTTTTGCTGTCCACTAAGAATTGCTGGTTGTGTGACTTCAGTTACCACAATATCGCTGAGGCCATACACATTCAATCGCTCTTTAAGATTATCTACCATTGCAGAAAATACGTCATCAGAAACTGGTTCTACAGGGCGTACAAGAACGCGTGTTCCGCCTTGTAAATCAAGTCCTTTTTTTAAGTTGCTTGTTGGAGCTGGCCCAACACGTAGTCCAAGGTCTGCAACTCCGATAAATTCCTGAATGATCTTTGGCACTTGAATAGTTTGATTAACAGTTGTGTTTGTTTGAACAAGGGTGCCATTGATTGTTTCGTTTTGAACGCGAGTCACAGGAACAACTTTCTCTTCTGTTTCATTGAGGCTAACGAACTTGAAAGATTCGCGTGTTTGAACAATTCTTACAGTTCTGCTTGTTTTTATCGTTACAGAATCATTCGCAGCAATTTTTGTAAGCGCTGCGTAATAGTCTTTTTCATTTGCAATTGTTGCATCATTAATGAAGAGGATTCTTTCTCTGTCCATTGGTTTTATGTCGCCAGACGGGTTCTCAAATCCTGCTTCTGCTGCAGCGCTATCTTTGATAACTCCAGTGATTGCAACTCCAGAAGCAAGAGGGTTTGGCCAGAGGATAAAGAGCATGAACGCAAGAAAACATAGCGCGAAAATAACTCGCCAATCAGTGAATATTTTTTTAAGCTTTTGCATGTTTGCGCTCCAAGTACCATCGTAATATTGCAGCGTTTTGAATCCATGTCATGAATACATCAACGATATTTCCGATGAGTAAAATGAGCATGATTT
>JAHFPE010000097.1 GCA_023261345.1 Candidatus Woesearchaeota archaeon | reverse complement strand
CGTTTTTTGTGGACACCAGATCGTGCAGAAATTCATGCATTCGCATCTCAACATCAACGTAGCTCTCGCCATTTGGAAACTTCTTCTCAATGCAAGTGGGCATGATTGCATCTTTTTTTGTTCCATCTGCACCATTTAAATCGCCATAATTACATTCTCGTAAACGCCAATCTGTGACGAGTTTGAGATCAGAGCCCCACGTGAGTTTTGCTGAATCAATTGCGCGCTTTAAGTCCGAAGAAAAAACTGAATCAAATACTTTGCCTTTAATTTGTCCGAGAAGGTCAATTGACTGCTTTATGCCAAGTGCTGAAAGTTCACCAGGATTCCAACCAGTTGCTTTATCTATCTCGTTATCAGTTGTTGTTCCATGAACGAAATATGTGATGTAAACTTTTTTTTGCTGATTTAACTTTTTCATTATTTTTCCTCCTTCAACAACTTCAATAAGGTTACTGCACTAAGTTCCTTGAGTGAGTGTACAATCAGATCCGCATCTTTAAAATCTTCTGATGAAAATGCAAATGAACACAACCCGACAGTTTTCATCCTTGCGTTCTTTGCTTCTGTCACACAGTCAGGACTATCGTCAACAACAATACACATCTCAGGAGAAATTCCTAGTTTCTTTGCGGTTATGATGAAACTTTCAGGATGTGGTTTGTTATGTGTTACATCTTCTTTTGGAGTAATTGCATCAAAATACTGCAAGATGCCAAAACGCTCAAGCTCTTTTATTAGACGGTTCTTCACATGATTTGTCGCAAGTCCAATTGGTATGTTTGCTTTTTTGAGTGAAACAAGAAGCTGTGTAATTCCTTCGAGAAGTTTTGTTTGTGCTTCAACTTCTGAAAGCCACTTGTTTCGAAGACTAACATATTCATCAATAGTGATAGGAATGTTGTGTTGTGTACAAAAATGCTTGACTTGATGTTCGTATGTTCTACCGAGAAGAGCGCGTGCATCTTTTCTTGTGAGAGAGATGTTATGTTTTTCTTTAAAATGCGTTTGCCGGAAATTAAAAAGTATTTCTGGACTGTTAATAATCACTCCATCAAAATCAAATAGGACTGCGTATTGCATGAGAAGAAGAAGCTGAGTGCTCTTTTTAAATCCTAAACATTTGCAGTCTGGGCACACTAAACTCGTAGAATAGAATTACAACACTTTTTTATACCTCTTCCTCTCGCACAGATTCATGTTCATTCGCTGCAAAAAAATTTCTGGAAAACAGTATGCCTATCTTGTAGCTAACGAGTGGACGTCAAAAGGACCAAGACAACGAGTTATACAATACCTTGGAAAAGTTCACGCGCCTCCCAAATCAGCAGAACTATCTTTGCGTCATCAACAAACATTTCAAGAGAATATTTCTCACTTTCTTTTTCGCGAATTACAACAGCACGGATTTGTTCGAGACAACGCCACTTGGATAGATGGAACGGTTGTTGTGAATCTTTCAACTAGAACGTGCAGCGAAAATAGCAATCCTGTTGCAATACGAATGAATGAAGGATTCCTTTGTGATCACACACTCCAACAGCTCTGCACATTTAGACAAGATAGAGAACCGCAGATTACAGGAAAACAACTTGCCACACTTCTTGTAGAAGCCGGCATACTCATTCCAAACGACGCATTCATTTCACTTGTTGAACAACTACATCCGACTGAACAACTCTCTAATCTCGAAGCGCAAAACCCGCACTCCTCGCATTCGCAACAAGCGATTCACGAAGAGAAAATAGTCCCAACTTCTTCTCTGTTTCATGTAGAAATTCAAGCGCAACCTGACATTCTGCAACAAAAACAGTAATTCGCGCTTGTTCTTTAAGAAGCTCGTTGAGTCGAATACTTGTCCAGTGTGTGCTGTACTTTTCAGCTAATCTTTTTTTCCATAACGCAAGATGCGCGTACCTTGAAATAACTAGTTGTAAACGTCTTTTTGGCAGATTCGCAATAGCAGCAATTACACTCGCTTTTTCATGCTGAGCCAGTTGAAATCTATCTTTCCAAACAGCAACCTGAAGTTCAGCAAGTACAAAAGATATTTTAACGTGAACATCACTTTTGAACGCAGTAACTGGATTTGTTCCATAAGCTAAAGCAAGTGTTGAATTGGCATTCTTTTCTTTTGCAAGCATCAAAAGCAACGGACAGAGCAGACTGAATCTTGAACGAACACTTTCTTCTACACGAGACATTCTTTCTTCTAATTCTTTTAGCTTTTTTTCAAGTAGAATTCTTTCTTTATTTATCAAGCATTCCAAACTTTCGTTTTCTAATTTCTTACGTGATACTTCATTCGAGAGTATGGTTGTTGAGTAATAATTCTGTTCTGCGTGCAGCGCATTAACAACATCATTTATTATTTGAAACCTAATTGATTTCTGCTGTAGCGCCGAAAGATTTTCTGAAGGGTCTTTTTTTATGACAACAGCAACTCGTTTCGAAAGCAATTCAATACCTGTTGGAACGTTTCGTGCTAGAATCGCAAGAGAAGTTTTTAGCATGGGAATATCTTCACGTTACGTGGTTGCTTACGTTGAGTTAAAAAGGTAACTTTCGAGCAACTCCACTATAACTACCGGTTCTAACTCTAATATTTATAAATCACTTCGGTTTATTATTAGTATGGTTCAAGTAGTCTACGCAAAACGAGGACGCGATTACATGGCAAGTGTAGATGAAGCGCTTCTTGAAGGTGGAACTACGTCCTTGGTATGTTTACTGAAGGACAATCGGAACAATACCATAGAGCATGCATTACAGGTCTATAAAGAACGCAGAGACCTTTTTCTTGAATTTCGAACTTCTATTGATCGAAAAGCGGCAGCAGGAATGAAACTTAATTCAGCAACATCATCTGCGTACGCGCTTGTGAGCATACTTGAAGACTTGTATACTGATCAAAAAGTAGGAGGGGCAATTACTGAGGAGTACCTTCTTGATCGTAGGGGAAGACCATTACGAACTCGCGTAAACGACAAACAAACATTAGAATCATACCTCACAAAAACACTCAACAATAGTCTTGCTCCAGCAGAACGAAAGGGAATTGTGGGTCTACGAATACACAAGCACGGTGGAATTGATCTGCGGTGGCTAGCTAAAGATGCAGGATATAATATAGATTCACTTGTTTCTGAAGATGTGCGAAAGGGAAGAAAATCACAACAATCAATAGTATCCGAAACAGGTGGTTTTGAAAAAGTTCGTTTCGAAAGTTCATTTCTTGCAAAAACGTATTGTGCAGAGTTTCATAGTTCGCAAAGCGTAACTGCCATTGCAGGTGAGCGACTAAGAGAACACACAGTGGGAAAGATTGATTTTAAGTCTCGTGCAGATGCAACTGAAGAAAGTTATGCACGAATTTTTGTTAAAGGAGGAGATTATTCTTCAGAAATAACCCCTGCTGGTGCACTACACATCGCTAGCCAAGTAAAAAATGTATTTGATCGCCTATCAAAGCAACAACAAACTAAAAATAAAGCCAAAGAGCTGCTAGATACGTACACTGCCGCATATTTGAAAGGAGTCATTGACACGCAGATAGCCAAAGATGCAAAGCAAGCTTGGCAGTACAGCCAGAAATACCTACGAGAAGAAAGATTCGAGCTCGCAAAACAATGGATACAACGTGCAGCAGAACTAAATACAGAAAAGTATGGTCAATATGTATGCTGTGAAGGAAGACTTGGCTTTGTGGAAGAACAAGCAGGAAAAACACTCATGGAACGCTCAACAAAACTAATGCAAGAAGGAAAGTACGATGCTGCACTTGCTGCCGCAAACCAAGCAGCAACATATAATCCTTCTCTTGAAAAACGAAGAAATATCACAGAGCAACTTGCAGAACACTACGCGCACGCAAAAGGACTTAAGAGAGTCGGGCTAAATGCCAGCAGCGGAATTTATTGTGTTATCAATTTCTTCAGTAAACGCAAAAACGTCGCGTAAAACTTGTAACTTCATTCTGATACTTTTTACAAATCATTTTTGTCGATGAATTTTTTTGACGTAACACTTAAATATCCTTCCTCTATACTTCGATCAAATTGGAGGTGGATTGTATGTACTTAATAACACCAAAAGGATTTTTAACAGTAGGAGGAGTTGTTCTTGTGTTAGTTGGGCTACTCGGCTGGGTGCTGATTGGACCGACTGCAGAAAACTCAATTTTTGGGCAAAACTGGTGGTTTGACAATGGCGAGAATGTGGCACACTTGCTCATCGGAGTTGTCGGACTCATTGCAGCATTTGCACTACCAGAAGACCCACA
>JAHFPE010000096.1 GCA_023261345.1 Candidatus Woesearchaeota archaeon | reverse complement strand
TGCTCTATCCATCTTACCAACTACACAGTTTAAATATCACCCTCCTTCTATTGAGTTCATGCGCTCTCGCGGTGTTGAACTTGGCATAAACGCAATAATTATTGCAACTCTTGCCATCATCGTGCTGTTCGTGCTTCTTGCAGTATTTAGCAGTTCAATAAAAAAAACAATGCAAGGGTATCTTGGCATCACACAATCCGCCGAAGAAGACTTCAAAGGTAGAACATGTGTGACTATTTTAAGCGCAAGAAAATGCTTAACTGGAATTGACTGTTCTCTTGCAAGTACAGTTCCCGAAGAAAAACAAAAATGGCATGTGGTACCTGCTCCAGATTCAGCAAAAGATGGAACGACCTGGAGCGATTGTCCAGCAACAAAAGTGTGCTGTGAAAAACTCGCGTAAGACTAAAACCTACCTATCGTGAACGTGACCTTTCCGCCTTGTTCTTTCTCATCTCGACTTATTACTAGAGGAAAAGTATCCAAACCGGGAATCGGAAAACGCAACTCAACTCCGTCTCTGCTGCTATGAACATGAAGCAGGGAAAAAGGGAAGGGTTCCTCAGGTTCTGGTGACTGAATCAAATGAATAGGAGAGGGCCGAATGTATTCATGTTGAATAAGAGGTGCCGTACGGTGTTGTAACTGAAATTCTGAAATAAGTTTGATATTTAGATTCGTTAGAAAATCATCTTGGTCTCGCGTTTTTTTTATCACATAGGTATTCTCGATGCAAGGTTGTTCTAATCGTTCTGGTGCGCGTAATAGTTCATCGCATTTTGCATCTGAAGAGTAAAGAATGCTTGCAAGTCCAAATCCGAGTAGTGCTCGATAGTACATTTCTTTCATCACTATAGAGAGAGTACACTAGTATATATGTCTTGCGGTAAAATTCACGAGTTCCCTGCCTCCCAAATACGAACTTGTCTACGTTCAGTGAACGACATAAAATCTCACGGTGAACAAGGAGTGACAAGACAATTACAGATTTTCTAGAAACCTTATTATAAACAGCGTCTCGCAGCAAGTGCATAATGACGTATGAAATCATTCTGGGAAGGGATGACACTGAAAAAAAGAAGTTTGGATTAAGTGGAAGTATCTTTCTTGGAAAGCATTATGTTAAAATGGGACAAACGACCGCTCTCTCGCAGCTTGTCTATTTAGACATTAATAAAGCACACGTTGTTTTTGTGTGCGGAAAACGAGGCAGCGGTAAGTCATATTCTCTTGGTGTGATTGCAGAAGGAATTGCAGCGCAACCACAAGAAATTAGAAAGAAACTTTCAGTAATTCTGCTTGACACAATGGGGATTTATTGGACTATGAAGTATCCGAATAACAAAGAAGAACAACTTCTCAAAGAATGGAATTCTGCTGCAAGCGCAGTTCCAATTAAGATTTTCACTCCTGCTGGATTTCATGAACAATACAAAGCGCAAAAAATACCAACTGATGCACCATTTTCTATACATCCTGCAGAATTTAGCCCCGAAGACTGGGCGATAACGTTTGAATTGCAATCAACCGAGCCAATTGCTGTATTCATTGAACGAATCATTTTGTCACTAAAAGAGAAATCACTCGCCTTTGGTATTGACGAGATACTTGATGAAATTCGTAAGGATACAAGTGAGGATGCACACACAAGAAATGCTGCAGAAAACAGATTCTTAACCGCGAGCAGATGGGGTATTTTTGATGTGAACGCAACTCCGCTTCGTAATCTTGCAGCGCCAGGACAAATTACAGTGCTTGATCTTAGTGCATACGCACTCATGCCAAATGGATGGAAGATTAAACATCTCATTATGGGTATTGTGTGCAACAAGCTTTTTTTGGATAGAATGGCTGTTCGAAAACAAGAAGAGTACGCAACAATTCACAAGAGAATACATTTTATGCAAGAGCACGATGAATCAACTGAAAACAGCATGCCAATCGTGTGGCTTCTCATTGATGAAGCACATGAGTTTTTGCCTCTGAAAGGAAAGACTGCTGCAAGCGAAGCGCTCATTACGTTACTTCGAGAGGGACGACAACCAGGTGTTGCGCTTGTTCTTGCAACGCAGCAACCTGGGAAAATCCATACTGATGCAATGACGCAAAGTGACGTGATTCTTGCGCATAGGTTAACTGCAAAAATTGATACTGACGCACTTGGGAGTCTTATGCAAAGTTATCTTCGGCAAGGGCTTGATGGAGAATTGAATAATCTTCCTCGTGTGCCAGGCGCATGTCTTGCGATGGATGATGTGAATGAAAGAATTTATCCTATGCGTGTTCGTCCAAGACAAAGTTGGCATGGGGGAGAAGCTCCTGGCGTATTGCAGGATGAACAAAAATTGTTCGAATAAAATCCTTCAGTTCAGGCACTGTGGTGCCTTCACAGCAGGATTTTAAAAATTCACTGAGCAAGCGAGTCCGTAGCGTAGTCGAAGTGTATCAAGGGGTTGAGCCGTTGCGAAATCCCTTGTGTAGAGCGCGCCTCCAGATGGCGCGACACAATTCGAATGCGCACATTCGAATGTGCATCCGAAGTATTCTTCGAATTGCATCTGCGAGCGAACTCGTGAATATTATTTTATAATTCTGCAGCTGTAACAAGGTTTACTCGTGCGTCTACTTGTTTGACTTTTGTGTCCATGCAAACAACGTGCTTAACTCCTGCGCGTTCTGCAACACTTACAAGTGTAGGTTCTGCAATTCCGTCAAATACAACTGCGTAAATGCCATTTCGTAGTGTGGCAAGTGTGCTTTCAAGTTCTGCGCTCGGTATTTTTCCTAACACAGATAGTTTTGTGTCAAGTAAATATGCTCCACGAGTGCCGATTAAGTCTTCCAGTAACTCACCAAATTTTGCTTTCTCTTCAACATTCATGCGAACTCCTGATTCTGCAGGTTTTGAAGGCAGAGCTGTGAATTGTCGTTGCTGTTGCGGAACTGTGTTCATAGAGGGTGTTTGTTGTTGTGACTGTTGCTGCATTTGTGGTTGTGATTGTGGTCGTTGTTGTTGGGTTGGACGTGGTTGTGCAATTAGTGGTTTTCGAATTGAATTGCTTGTGTCCACGCTTTCCAATTCGTGTTTTGCTTGCTCTGCAGTTATACGCGAGCGTAAGCTTTTGTGGATTTCTTTTTTTGTGAGTTCTTCCACTTCTTTTCCATCTGGCGCTTTTGCGACAAAGTCTATTTCTGCGATTTGCAAAAGGTCTTTAATAATGAGATTTCCTCCTCGATCTCCGTCAACAAATACAACAATTTCTTTTTTCTTGGAAAGTTCAATAATTGTTGGTGGTATGCTCGTGCCATTCATTGCGATGACATTCTTAAAACCGTTCTTAAGTAAGTTAAGCACATCTGCTCTTCCTTCTACTAAAATGAGTTCTTCAGTTTCATCAACGGCAGGTCCAGCTGGAAGTCTGTCTCTTCCGTATTCTACGCATTCCATAATGCGAACAGAATGCGAGACTTCTTCTGTTAATTCTTGGCTATCAAGCATGACTGTGTCAATCATGGTCTTGAGTAATTCCTTAGCACGTTCAACAACAAAGTTGCGTTTCGATACTCGAACATCTTCAATTGATAGAATTTTAACTTTCGCATTACACGGGCCAATGCGTTGAATGATTTCAAGTGCAGCACCTACAATACACGTTTCTGCTTTATCAAGACTTGAGGGGACTATGATTGCGCCTGCGGTTTTTCCGCCGCGTGTTTCTGTATTGACTTCTATTCTGCCAATTCTTCCAGAGCGTTGGAGTTCTCGGAGTTCAAGATCTGTTCCGAGTAATCCTTCTGTTTGTCCAAATATTGCGCCTATAACATCAGGTCTATCAACTGCACCTTCGATTTCTATACTTGCATTAATAACGTATTTTGATGAGACTGGACTGATTTTGCCCATGGTGTTTCCTCCCCTGGACAGAGAACAAACTAGTAATCATTCAGTAATTTGCAAACCTTTTCTTGTTCAGCATATGAGTGATGACTATGATTGTTCCCCGCCAATTAAATAATTGTGGCCCGTGGCACTAACCCCCAAGCTCATTGCTTGGCGTTTCCGTCAGCTCCATTAGGTACTCTCGTGACGGGCCGTAATCATTACGATTACATTTAATTGCAGGGAAGTGGTATTTATAAAGGTTATGAATTCAAATTAGCGATCCGAGTTATGCCATAATTCCGACCGCAGTTTGGTGCGTGGGGCTAAGGTAGTGGTCGTAGTGAATGTCTTTGTTCGTGAGCGCCGTAAAGAGCGCCGTCATCGTGAGAGTCGCCGTAGC
>JAHFPE010000095.1 GCA_023261345.1 Candidatus Woesearchaeota archaeon | reverse complement strand
CACTATTTTCACGCGGTCATTTTCAGTGTTTTTTAGTTCTAGCTTGCGTAGCATTTGTACTATCGCATCGCTCGATTCATCGTAAACGTCATGAGTACTCACTCCAGGAAGTCCTTTTTTTTGAAAGTGTTTGAGTTTTGGTGCAAGCTCTTCAAGAACATCGTCACTAAGAACTGCAGATGTGCCCTTGCTTGCAACAAGTCGTTCAACTATTCTGTGCTTGATGTCCTCGCGATTGTCTTCAATTGTTTCTTTAATATCCTCGTACGCTGCTTTTCCTTCAAGTACTTCTTGACGAACTGCACGTACATTTCCAGGCACAAACACAAATGCAACAACAGTCATTTGCGATTTTTCCATCTTTAACTTTTCATTTAAAAGCGCAAGCGCTCTAAGATACACATCAATTCCTTTGTCATGAAACTCGAATCTGCCCGCAAGAAAAAAGAGAAGCGTGTTCTCAAAATCAAATTGATAATGCGGAAAGAAAAAGGAAATCACAAAATCGAACACGCGCTCCTTGAGAACCTTGTGCCTCACGCTCGCTTCTTCAAATGTGGGAAATCGTGCAAGATCAAGACCATTCAGTAGCAAAATATCTGGTTTTCTCCCAAGCAAATGTTCAGCTTCAATTCCTGTAATTTCTGAAACTGTCGAAAATACATCGCACGCTTTTGCACACGCAACTTCAAGCTCGTGCTTTGCACGAACACTAACTGGAAGAAGCCGGAGTTCTTTTTCCACGTGTAATTGTTCCATGTTGCTGTACAAATCTTTATTCTGTGAAGACAATGTTCTTCCAAGTGTAGTTGCGTGCGTTGTGAATACAGTTCCAACAGAAAGCGCTGCATGTTCCAGGTACAATAGTGCAGAACCAGCAAGCCATTCATGACAATGCGCTACAACACTGTTCTGTGAAGTTTTAAGGAACTCCTCGATCACGATTCCAACTGCAACACCCCAAACTACTGGCTCATCAAAATCAAAAAATTCAGTTCCTAGACTATCGATTGCATACCATTTCCACAGGTTGCTTTTTACCTCGTTTGTTTTTGCATTAAAACTTGTGAAATCAACGAGAATTACTTGTGGAGCGCCCTTCACAAACCAAGAACCGAAATGAAGTTCAATACCTTTTTTTTTAAGCGAATCAACAACGGATTTCCATTCAATCGGACATGGCTTTTCATCAAACACACCTGCTGCTTTTTTAGGAAAATACGGCCCGACAAGAAAATAATTCGCGCCGTACATTGCAACCATTTGCGCAGCTTTTGATGCAACAACGGTAAAGATACCACCAACTTTATTGCAAACTTCCCATGAGATTTCAAACACTGTTTTTTCTTCATGGCTATTTTGCATAGTTGAGAGAGGGCAAGGAGGGAATATAAAAGCGTTGCTTAAAAAATAAAAAAAAGCTTTCGCAAGTTCGATCGTCTCCGAACTCACGAATCTTAAATGTGTCAAAGTATTTATAAAGTGTGAGGAAGTTGACACACAATTCAAGGAAGTGACACAAACAGGGTTTTGGGTGTAATGACAATGACTACCTCAATTGCAAGTTCAGTGCAAGAGTTGTTGCCAGGAGTAGTTCTTGGCGAGCCACTTGATGTAGCAAGAGGAGTTTATCGTGCTACATTAACTGGCGAAAGCATTAACAATTCTCTTGGTTGTTTTATTGCAACTTCCGAACAAAACAGGGCGGTTGTTGTAAAGATAAGTGTACCGTTACGAACTGCGTTAAATCCAGCCGGACGAACTGATGAACTCTTATCAGGTATGAACTCGCGTTTTGCAGAGTACAGAACGCACACAAGTCTTTCTCATCCACATATTGCAGAAGTAGTAGGTTATGTTTCTAGAAATGGTGTTGAAGCACTTGTGACAGAAGATCTCACAACAGATGAAGGACGCGTACTTGATCTAGGCACGTGGGCAAATGAACGAAGAGCATTAGGAAATCCATTACATACTGATACTAAATTCTATAATCTTGTTACTCAAGTCTGCAGTGCGTTAGCGTATCTTGATAAAGAAGGCACAGTTCATGGAGACATAAAAGAACCACACGTTCTCATCAAGAATGGCTCTGCGAAAATCATTGACTTTGGAACTGCTCAACGACATGATATGATCCAGGGAAGTCAAAGAACATACGGAACGCAAAACTACCTTTCTCCTGAACAGGAACTCGGATTTGCATGCCCAAAAACAGATGTGTACGCTCTTGGAGTTACGCTGTTTAGAATCCTAACAGAACAAAAAGAAGCATTCACCCAACAAAAGGGAAGTGCGACAAAGTACGTTGTTCGCGTACAAAACGCAACGCCAGAACTTGCCGAGGAACCTGAACTCTGTAACATCGTCGATGCAATGCGTACTGCAAATTCTAAAAAACGCCCAAGTGCAGAAGAATGTGAAACTGTTTTTAACAATCTCGCAATCAAGTACGCAAGGACAACAAGTCGTTCGGGCGCAGTGGCAAACATTGCGGCATAACATTTATGAACTTGATTGCATTCAATGAAGTTCATGGAGCACATTCTTCGTTGCGCATGCGGTGCTTGGACAATGAATAGCAAGCATGCGTGTGGGAGTACTGCAATTACTGTTCGTCCACTAAAGTATAGTCCTGAAGATAAATACGGCGCATATCGCAGAGACGTGAAGAAAGAAGATTGGATACAACGAGGCTGGCTATGACTTGGACAGTAAAATACAGTGTGAAACCAAGCGCATTATCATCTGCAGTGCTTATCGAAGGACTTCCTGGCATTGGAAGCGTAGGAAAAGTAGTTGTTGACTTCTTAATAGATGCGCTTAAAGCAAGAAAATTAGCTAGCTTTTCAGGCATACATTTTCCACACACAGTGTTTGTCAATGAAAAAAACCTCATTGAACTTCCGAGCATTGAACTTTATTACGCAAAATGCGGCAAACGAGATGTCTTACTTTTAGGAGGAGATGCGCAGCCAGTTAGCGAAGAAGGGTGCTATGCATTTAGCGAAAAAGTACTTGATGTTGTAGAAACACTTGGCTGCAAAGAAATTGTAACACTTGGCGGAATTGGCCTTCGATCAGTTCCAAAAAACCCTGCTGTCTATTGCACAGGAACTGAAAAACGCGTTGTTCGAGAGTTTGTGAAAGGGACACACCTCAAAGAAAATCTCTACGGAGTGGTTGGCCCAATTATTGGAGTATCAGGAGTTCTCTTAGGACTTGCAGCTCGCAGAAAAATAAGAGCAGTAAGCTTACTTGCGGAAACATTTGGACACCCTCTATATTTGGGAGTTGCGAGCAGTAGAGAAGTCATTAACGTACTCAACAAAAAGTTTAGTCTTGGAGTTAGTTCGGAGCTGTTAAATGAGGAACTGGGCGCTCTTGAGACTGAATTTGCTAAACGAAAAGAATTTCTACAACGCTCAAGTAAATTTGGGCGTGCGAAGCGCAGAGAAGAAACGAGATATATCGGATAAGATTCTCGAGTTCGCGCTACGCTCACTCAGAGAATCTTAGACTACGACTACAATTATTAGAGCGTTAGTCTATCGTTTGCTGAATGAACAAAATTCCGCAGTTCGCGCTACGTTCACAGCATAATTTTACAACGATTTTGCAAATTCCCACATTAATTCAAAATGTATTAAGAACCCCTGCGCGACATCTGGGTTTTTGATCATGATCGCGACTGGCTCATCTGAGAACACTGCGATTACCACGTAATGGTTGAAAATCCAGAAGACTGATGGTATCCTGATGTTTTTGGGTAGGATTCTAACTTCGGTCAGCGGGTATTTCTTTCTTTCGCGGGCGAATTGAAGGGACTCTGCGCCGTAAACTATTTTATAGTTGATTTTTCGTTGTGCGCGGCGTTTGTGAAAATCATCAAAATATCCCATCAGGCGTTCATTGCTGATTCTAGATGCGTCCAAGACGTAAAATGTATGGCCTTCTTTGAGAATTTTCAACACGAATTCCAGTGCTGTTTTGATTCCCTTGATTCCTTCGTAAGTAAATGACTCTTGCTTTTTCTCGACTTTTGCTTGTTTTGCCCTAAGCTCGGTGATAAGTCCTGAAAGTTTTTGTTCTTGTAACGAAAGCGTATTTTTTTGTTCATAGACTAATTCTGTGAGTCGTTGCGGATCTTCCGCACGGAAGAATTTCTTATTCGCCGTAATTGTATATGATGTCAAACCTTTTGAGATGAGCTCATTGAGGACGGGATAGATGTTCGACGTTGGCACTCCTGACTTTTTGGATAGCGGCCCGGTGGTAGTGACGCCTAGATCTAC
>JAHFPE010000094.1 GCA_023261345.1 Candidatus Woesearchaeota archaeon | reverse complement strand
TTTACTGTGATTGTAAAACATAAATTCTTTTAGACCATTAAAAAGCTATCGAAGGAGAAAAGAGCTACGATGTACTACTTCAAGAACTAGCAACGAGCGAAAGTTGCCCTCTCGAAATATCACGACGGAAAAATGCGCAGGCGTTCTATTTTTATATTAGTCCTGTGCAGTTTTCCCTTCAGTTGTTGTGTTGAGGCACACACCGCCAAAGCTCAGTGCTGAAGAACAAAGTATTGCTCGTAAACCTTATTTCAAGACGCAACATTTATTATGTCTTCTTATTCCTTGATACAACAATGGTGCTTGAAGAGACAATTCCTGCAATCGGTGTTCACGTGAGTTTTTTCTCAGGCTTGTCAATGCTTCTTCCAATAATTGCGAATGCGTGGGATAAACATGTTATTCCATGGACGTATGCTCCTAATGGATTTTTCATTTCTATTGGACTCATCGTATTTGCTATTCTTCTGCTTGGCTGGATTGTTGGAAGTTTCAGCGGTATCATACGAAAGGTTGGTTGGATGATGATTCTTCCCGGAGTTCTCGCCTTGATTTTTGCAGCAGCAGGAACTGAGTCAGTCTTTTCTCTTGCAAGAACACAAGTTTCTGGCTTTGCAATTCTTGAGCCAGCAGCAAGATGGGCTGTAGAACATGCGGTACCCAAAGCAGCATATGTCGGAAGCATTTACTTATTAGGTGGTGTATTTCTCGTGTGGGTTGGAAGACGTGTGCAAGGGCTTGCTGAACGAATCTAGTCTTTAGAATTATCTCTTCTTTCCTGAGTTCATGCACTTGGGAATGACTGGCGATACTTTATAATCAAATGAACACGGAATCTTGCACAACCCTTAAAAGCCTCTATCAGCATATTCCCTGATGCGACAGCTCTACGAGTTCATTTTTGAAAAGCCAACTATTCGCAAATTGCGTGCAGAAGTTCACGAGAGTATCCTGTTTCAAGAACTCAAAGCAACAGAATTGAATCGTGTTCTTGACAAACTCCAGCTTCGCTCATTTAAAGCAAAAGAACACGTATTTTTTGAAGGTGATCTTGGCTCGGCGTTATTCATTATTTTACAAGGCCAAATTAAGATTGTGCGAAATATGCAAGGGAAGAACAAAGATCTTGCAACACTTGGCAAGGGCATGTTTTTTGGAGAGGTGGCCATTATGCATCCTGTTCCGCGAACTGCAAGTGCAATAGTACAAGAAGAGGCACTTCTTGCGTGTTTATTCAAGCATGATCTTGATAAGTTGGTTAGCCAATATCCAAAACTCGGAACGAAATTATTACGGATTCTTGGTGCAATGATTGCACAACGTTTGGCAGCCACATTGGAAAAGGTGTAAGATCATGAGCATGAAGACAAAATCACAGGTGCGTTTTGCTGCAGCAGTCATTATTCTTGCACTTATTGTATTACTGCTTGCGTGGTTCTGGATTGTAACTCTAAATATCGTAGGAGGAATCTTGTTATTCTTAATGATGGATAGCGTCCTAGAATGGCTTGAACGACATAGAGTATCTGGTTGGCATGCATATATAGTGTTAGGAATGTTGTGTGCTGCAGGAACTGTTGCGTTCATTCTCTACGTCACAGTTCCTCTTGTTGATCAAGCAGGAAATTTCGCAAGAGATGTCCCCATTCTAGTTGAGCAACTGAATACAAAACTTGCAAACTTACGCGAGTTCGCGCCAATTGTTGATCCTCTCACTTTGAAAGCAAAGGAATGGTTCCAAGAAATGGGCGCCTCAAGTGTAAGTCACATCACAACTGTAATGACAAGTATTGTTACCATGTTGCTTATGGCAGCCATTCTTCTTGGTTCAAGAAAGACTCTTCGAGATTCACTTACAGAACAGATTCCTAACAACTATTTTGAAGTGACGATGAGTATTGCATTTAAGATTATTGATCATGTCAGAAGCTATGTTGCTGTAAAAGCACTCGAGACCGTAATCTTGATTTTCGTACACGCCTTAGGGTTTGCGCTTGTAGGAGTTCCAAGTGCGTTATTGCTTGGAATTATTGCAGGAGTTCTAAACTTAATACCGTATCTTGGTGCAGTGTTTGCTGCAATTCCAGTTGGTCTTGTTGCGTACTTCTCTGGCGGTTCAAGTTTGTTTTGGTTTTCAATGATTGTCTTACTGGTTGCAAGAGTGCTTGATGATACAGTGCTTCAAACATGGCTCGTGTCTCGTTTTGTCGACGTACATCCCTTAACTGTCGTGATAGCAATCTTGGTTGCTGGAGAAGTGTTAGGGGTGCTTGGCATGATTATTGCTATTCCAGCTTACGTTATCTCGAAAATTATTCTGCAAGGAATGTATGAGTATTTCTCTTCAGTTGGGCGGCACGAATTGTTGTTACAACAAGAAGAAAATGAGTAATGCAAGAATTCCTACAATCAGCACTACAACGTCATATCCTACATAGGGACCTGCCCAAAGGATAAGTCCAATAAGTGTTGCACTAACTCCTGCAACTGCAAGAAATGTCTTAAATACTATTCGAAGGATTTTTTGCTGGACAAGAACAGTAGCTGCATTCACACTTGACTTAAACTCGTTCGCAACAAGATCCACTATTTTGTCCAGCATAAGTTCCTCCGATTTCTTTTCCTTCGTTCTAATACTTACTTTCGTTCTAATAATTTCACAATGACTGCGCCAGCAAGTAATCCAAAACCAAACGCCATGAGGGTTGATTTTGCAGGATTTTCTGCCACATAGTCAGTTGTTTTTTCCTGTAAGTTTTGCAATCGATCGTTTACGGAATCTAATTGATCGCGCCATTGTTCGCGCCATGTTTCAGGTTCTACTTTTTTTGGCATCAAACCACCTCAACTCTTTGTGTATTTGCAAGGGATTCTTAAAGATTAGGCAACGTTCGTGATATTAAAAAGGCAAGAATGGTGAGGCATACCCGAATTTTTCATTATCTCAATGCAACGATTGCAAAAGGGCTTGATGTTCGCTCAGAGGAAAATCTTTACGCTTAATGAAGAGGTCGCATCTACAATTAATACACTAAGATATTTTTCTTCTTGTTTTAATTTTTTATTTCCAGTGGCCCTAAAGAATCTACATTTTTGTTTATTTGGAGAATAAATGAATTCCTGCATTCTATCTCCAATGTCTCTAACTGAATGCGGTCCTGCATAAAATATAAGCGTGCTATTTTGTCCCCACGCATGTAACGGCCATTCTAAACACTTCATTAACTTTTCAGCAACTCTATCAACGCCAATAGCAGAACCCACAATAAACGAATGTTTTGCTTCTTTGTTGTTCCTGCCAGGGTACTGTGAATTAGAAGTTTTTTCACGTCTAAGAACTGCACCATCATGAAAATAATATTGAACAAAGAACTCCGGATTTTGAATAGCAATTATTCCCTGATTATCATAAGGAGTAATCACTTCACGATTCATAAGTTCTTGAATATCTCTACTTACGAAGTATCCTTTGCCAAACTCATACTTGTCCATCATCGGATCTGTTCCTACACGCAGGAATCCATCTCTTCTAAATATGTAGTCACTAACCTTACAGAGCGTTACTGATTTTGTATCTGAAAACATGAGAAGCACCAATCTTGGAACTTTAAATACTTGGTTGTGTGGTTGGATCTTTCATCTAATAGAATTTCCATTCACAATCTTCTATACTGCTCAAATCGTATAGGTGTTGGCTTTCCACCATTGCACTGATTTCTATCTTGTGGGCACGCTGAAATTCCAACAACTAGCGACGTCATTGCTTCTAATTCTATGTAGTCTCCTTGGTTACTCAGAGGAGGAAGAGTTTCGAGTGATCCATCTTCATGTATTCGAAGATTTAATCCTATACTAAATGGTTCTAATAATTCTCTTCTATTAATACTCCAGGGAGATAATGCTTGTTTTAAGTTCTCTAAACAAGTTGGTCCACTATTTGAATCCGGAAATCTTATGCAATTATCTTCTGGTCCGCATGGAGAATAGAGAAAATTGCAATGTGTTTTTAGATTGGACATACGAGTTATTCTTAATAGAGGGTTGCATTTATCTGAATACAAAATATTTGGCGGGACTAAATTTAATCTCGCATTTAGTTTTGTTGTTTGTGGACCGCTTAATCTCTCAGTCATATCTTGAGAATAGAATGCGACAAGATCTGTGACTTCTTCTCCTTCAATATCAATTATTCTGATTATATCTCCTTTAATTAACGATACTGCAAGGCCTTTATCTGGATTTACTTCAGCCACTAATTGTTGTGTATATCCTTTAGGAATCTCTGTCATGAGAATCATAAT
>JAHFPE010000093.1 GCA_023261345.1 Candidatus Woesearchaeota archaeon | reverse complement strand
CTACGTTCAGACGTCACTGACCTTTCGCGATTGTCTCGTAAGGAAACATTGAATGGTAATGAAATCTTTTCGGCAATTCTTCCAGAAGATTTCCAGTTTGAAGGTAAGGCAAAAGATGGAACAAAGGTTGTCATTACTGATGGAAAGATAGTTGAAGGATTTATTGATTCGGCAACTATTGGTGGAGAAGGCGCTGGCATGATGCTACGTAGTCTTCACAAACAGTATGGTTCTGGTGTTGTTGAAATTCTTAATCACATTTTCCGTTTAGGTATAGAAACATTACTGTTGTATGGATTTAGCATGAGTTTGTCAGACACTGATCTTTCTTCTGAGGCTGAAGAAACTATTCGTTTACAGCTCGAGCAGGCAAAACAGGATGTTAATAACATGATTAGCACGTTCAATTCAGGTAGTTTGGAGATTTTCCCTGGAAGAACTGCGGAGCAAACTCTTGAACTAAAAATTCTTGAGCGTCTGAATCGTTGTCGTAATTCAGCAGGCGATGTTGTCAAACAGACAATTAAGGATCCTAAATCGAACTTTGCCGCACTAATGATTCGTTCTGGTGCGCGAGGAAACAACTTGAATCTTGTTCAAATGGGAGCTCTTGTCGGGCAACAGGCTCTTCGTGGTACAAGAATTAACAAAGGATATCGCGGTAGAACCCTAAGTTGCTTTAAGTCTGGAGATTTGAGTCCAGAAGCGCACGGGTTTATTGCTAGTAATTACAAAAAAGGATTGAATCCTAAAGAGTTCTTTTTCGCAAGTATTACTGGTCGTGATAGCTTAATGGATACAGCACTTCGAACTCCAAAGAGCGGTTACTTATACCGTAGACTCGCGAATGCAATGCAGGATTTGCGTGTTGAGCATGACAGAACCATTCGTGATTCATCAGGTAGAATTATCCAGTTTGAGTATGGTGAAGATGGTGTTGATGTTACGAAAACTGAGAGAGGAAAAATTGACGTTCAGCGTATCATTAATAATGTTTGAACAATAACCGCAATGTGGAACAGGTGAAAAAATGGCATTACCCCAAGAACTAAAAGATTATGAAGGTAGAATTCCTGAACTGCTGCTTCTTGAACTTGCAGAAAAGTGTCCTGCTTCAAAACTCAAGAAGGCTGCAGTAAAACTACTTGAAGAATACGAATCTGCACGAATTGAACCAGGTGAAGCAGTTGGAATTATTGGTGCTGAAAGTATTGGTGAGCCGGCAACGCAGATGACGCTTAACACATTCCACTTTGCGGGAGTTGCTGAAATGAACGTCACCATGGGACTTCCTCGCATTATTGAGATTCTCGATGGAAGAAAAGAAGCATCGACTCCACAAATGGAAATTTTTCTTAAGTCACCATACAGTAAAGGAAAAGACATTAGAGAACTTGCTTTACAATTAAAGGAAACAATGCTTGGCGAACTTGTGCGAGAATTCTCAATGAACATTGTTGATACGAAAATAGAGCTTGTTTTGAACACGAATGCAGTGCGTGATGTTGGTTTAACTTCAGGACAAATTGTGAAGATTCTAGAAAAGAGCGTGAAAAATGTGAAGGTTTCTTCTGAGGGTAGTAGCATTTCTGTTGCGCCAAAAAATAAAGAAGGGCTTCATGATTTGTATAAACTTAAAGAAAGTTTGAAGGTAGTGTATTTGCGAGGCATTAAAGGGATTCGACAAGTGCTTCCTGTAAAGCGTAAAGATGAGTTCATCATCATTACTGCAGGCTCGAACCTACGTAAAGTACTTGATCTAGAATTTGTCGACGCAGAACGAAGTTGCACAAATGACATTCATGAAATTGCAGACGTGCTTGGTATTGAAGCTGGGCGTCAGGCAATTATTGATGAGGTTTACAAAGTTATTGAGGCGCAAGGTCTTGAGGTTGATATTCGTCACATCATGCTTGTTGCTGACACAATGACTGTTGGTGGTGCTGTTAAGGGAGTCACACGATATGGTGTTGTGAGTGAGAAAGCATCTGTTCTTGCACGAGCAAGTTTTGAAACCCCAATTAAGCACATCATTAATGCAGCGCTCGTCGCAGAGATTGATCCATTAACATCTGTAGTTGAGAATGTTATGTTAAATCAGCCAGTTCCCGTCGGTACTGGACTTACATCACTTGTTGTAAAGAAGGAGAGTGTGAAGAATGGCAAAGAAACTTGAAGATCCGCTTGTTGCTGAACTAAAAAAGTTCACAGCTGCAAAACGCGTCATTATTGGAACTGATCGGACGAGAAAACAACTCAAGCAGGGGCTACTCTCAAAGGTGTATGTGAGCATGAATTGCCCAATTCCACTTCGAGAAAACGTTCAGAAATCATGTAAACTTGCACTTGTTGAGTTCGTGCTTCTCCCTCACGCAAGTACTGAGCTTGGAATGGCCTGCAAAAAACCGTTTCCAATAAGTATTCTTGGAATTACTAAGTAGAGGACTCTGACAAAAAACCTATACGGAGCAATTCAACGCTTCTTCTGACCATGCGAATCTCGTACTCAATTGAAGACATGCAGTGCATTTCCTTTTTTGAGGACGTGACAAAAGTTTCTGTAAAGGACGTGATTCGTCAAGAATACTCTTTTGTTTTTATCGTCGATGCAGGCATGACTGGAAAGGCAGTTGGTACTGGCGGAAAAATGGCAAAACGACTTGAAGAAGGATTAAGAAAACGTGTTAGAATTGTGGATTTTAATTCTGAACTAAAACAATTTGTATTCAATGTTGTTGCTCCACTAGAAATTGCTGAATTTGAAGAACAAGATGGAATAGTGACGCTTTCTGCAAAAGATTTAAAAACACGAGGCATGCTAATTGGACGTAACGCGTCTCATTTGAGAGAATTCGAAGCAATTATCCAACGACATTTCCCAATTCGAGAATTGCGCGTTCAATAATGAGAGAAGATTGTTGATTAAAAAAACAAAAAAGGAACAAAAAAAATGGTCAAAAAATCAAGAGGATTGTACAATGCAAAGAGTCTTATCAAACGTCGTCATGACGGCAAGTGGAGAGATAAAGACTACATTCGAAGAACACTTGATCTAAAAACCAAAGCAGATCCACTTGAAGGAAGTTCACAGGGTAAAGGAATTGTTCTTGAAAAAGTGCAGCTTGAAGCAAAACAGCCAAATTCAGCAATGCGAAAATGTGCGAGAGTTCAACTCATAAAAAACGGCAGACAAGTGACCGCGTTCATGCCAGGCACTGGCGCACTAAAAATGGTCGATGAACATGATGAAGTGCTCATTCAATGTATCGGCGGAAAGAAAGGACGAGCAAAAGGCGATATTCCTGGTGTTCGTTGGGAAGTTGTAAAGGTTAATGGACAAAGTCTTCGAGATTTGCTTCGCGGGAGATTAGAAAAAGCACGAAAGTAAAAAAGAAGAAAATATAGATTAGAAGAATAAGAAAAAGTATAGAATAAAACAAACACAACATGGCAATACTCGCATTTGGAAAATGGACAACTGATGGAATAACAGTCGCAGATCAAGGACTGCAAAATTATATCATGCTCGACCCTAAATACGTTCCAAAAACTGGCGCAAGATATGCAGGAAAGCGCTTTTACAAAAGCAAGATTTTTGTTGTTGAAAGATTGATGAACAAGCTTATGATTCCAGGTCACAAAAGTGGAAAGCACACAAGATCAAGCGGACATTGTACAGGAAAGTTATCAACTGCCTACAATATTTTTGTGAGAACATTGCAACTCATTGAACAACAAACAAAACAAAACCCAATTGCTGTTTTCGTAAAAGCACTAGAAAATGCTGCTCCTCGTGAAGAAATCGTCACAATCGAATACGGCGGCGCAAGGTATCCAAAAGCAGTTGATTGCGCGCCACAACGCAGAATTGATATGGCACTACGATATTTCATCCAAGGGTCATACGAAAAATCATTTGGCAAAAAGAAAGGTATTGAGAACGCTCTTGCTGAAGAGCTCATTGCAGCTTCAAGGCAAGATCAAAAGAGTCTTGCAATTCAAAAAAAGCTCGAGTTAGAACGACAAGCAGATAGTTCACGATAAGATCACGTAATTCTCTCTCTTTTAAAAAAAAACAGTTGGCGTGCTCACAGGAATACCTTACGACGAACGACGACGGTAACGAACGGTATTGTGGGAAATTGCCATGGTAAAAATTGAAGATATCGGACAACTTGCAATAGAACTGATTACTTGCAGAAAAAAACTAGAAGAAGATGAGAAAAAACTCTTTGTTACGGCACGTGAACTTCTACAGCCAGAAATTACTACATTAAATAATTCCTTGCGCAGACAAAATTAT
>JAHFPE010000092.1 GCA_023261345.1 Candidatus Woesearchaeota archaeon | reverse complement strand
AGATTACGCCACTCATTCTTCCCTTCCGCATACCCTCGAGACAAAATAGCCAAATGATCATCCTAACACCAGAATGGAAAACACGAGACCGAATTCTAACTTCCCCCTATTCTTTGAAATTTTATAAAATCTCAAACCCAATCACAACTTTCTCGCCTTTGATGTCTGCTGTTGCAACATGCTCGAATGTTGGCGCGACTTGATTCACTAAAATCTTTTCTGCGCCACACTTAAGAGCAATTCGATCATGCCAAGGTTTTAGCATTTCATCAAGTGTCGCGGGAACTTGAATGTGAAGCGTGATGCGATGCGCTTTTTCTAGACCCGCATCCTTTCTTGCGCTCTGAACACGACGCATGATCTCTCTAGCAAACCCTTCTGCTTCAAGAACTGATGAACGCTCAAGATTCAAATACACTCTTCCTCCTTTAAACTCAACTTCATGATAATGCGCAGGAACAACACGACTCACAAGAACATGTTCCTTTTGCAAGACAACCATTTCTTTGCCTAACTTAACAGACAAATTCCCTTCCTGTAGACTTTGAACTACACTCCTCGCATCTTTTTTTGCTAGACAATCATTAATCAAAGGAGCACGATTCCCAAAATCCTTACCTAGCATAGCCACATTTGCTTTTACGCTAAACTGCACAAAAGGAACTTGCTCATGCACATGAACTTCTTTGATGTTGGTTTGCGTCTTAATCACATCCTCGAGTAATTCAACTGCCAATGCAACATCTCCGTCACATTCAACTTCAACAGACTTCAGTGGCCATCTAACGTTGATACGTGACTTATCACGACCTGCAAGAACAGACTCAATTACGAGCTGTACAGTCTTCATACTCATTTCAAGTTTTTCATCTTGCAATTTCTTTTGTGCGAGAGGCCAGTTTTGCAAATGAACACTCTCTACTTCAAGCAAGAATGCTTCCTTTACGTTCTGATACATTTGTTCACTCACAAACGGCATCACAGGCGCTGCAAGAGAAAGCAATTCATGCACACACGAGAATAATGTATACATAACAACCTCTCGATCTTCTTTATCGCCAGTTGCAACCTTCTCACGAACAAGCTTCACATACGTTCGACTCACATCCAAAAAAAATTGCTCAAGTTCATTTGGAACATTATCAAAATGATACTCTTCCATTAACTTCGTCACTTTTGCAATAGTGGAATGCAGTCTACTCAAAATGAATCTTTCCTCAGCACCAAATAGCGATTGCATCACAACAGCATCGAGCAACGACGGATTCACTTTGTGCTCAACACAAATTTCAATTACGTACTTATGCAAATTCCAAAGAACACCCAAATTACGCTGCTTATTCGTACATTCATCCCACGTAAAATTAACATTCTCACCCGCAGGAGTTCCTATCATGTAGTATCGCATGACATCAACACCAACCTTGTCAATCACTTCATATGGCGAAATAACATTACCCAAACTCTTACTCATCTTATTTCCTGAATAATCCAAAATCATACCATACACGTACACATTCTTGAATGCGGGCTTGTCAAGAGCAACAAAACTACCTATCATTAACATACTAAACCACAACCGAATTTGCTCAGTTGCCTCAAGCACCAAATCAGCAGGATACATCCCATTCATCAAATCATTACGAGTAGGAAAATCAAGACAATTCCAACTTGTTGTACCTGCATCAATCCACACGTCAAGCACATCAGGATCACGCGACATTAATTTTCCACATGAACATTTGAGTTTTACATCATCAATCCATGGTTTATGTAAGTCACTTGGAACTTTTGTTGCTGCAAACTTTTGAAGCTCATCTTGAGAACCAATAACATCAACACGTCCACAAGAGTCACAAGTCCAAATAGGAACAGGAGTACCCCAAAAACGCTGCCTTGTAATACTATTGTCCCGCAAATTCTTAACCCATGACGCAAACGCATCCTTTGCCCAACTAGGAACCCAATACACATTCTCATTAGCTTTGAGAATTTTCTCCTTCAAATCTTCAACACGCAAAAACCACTGTTCAGTTGTACGGAACACAACCGGCTTATGACAACGCCAACAATGCGCATACTCGTGAGTTACTGGAACTTTCTCAATCAAACAACCAGCCTGATCAAGAGCAGCAACAAACTTTTTATCGTTCGCCTTTGCATGCCAACCACTGAATACTCCCATATTTTCAAAACTACCTTGCTCATTTAATGCATTAAACGCAGGAATTCCTACCTTTTGTCCAACTTCAAAATCCTCAGGACCACAACCAGGAGCCATGTGCACAAGACCTGAACCAGCAGTTGTGTCAACATATTCTTCACTTAACACCACTGAATGAACACGCGGATTATCAATCTTTAAACTCGCAAACGCAGAAATTTCAGATGATAACGGATGAACATACTCAAGACCTTCAAGATGACTGCCCTTACACTCTTCAACAATTGAAAACTTTTTTCCAATACTTCCAAGAAACACATTCACGAGCGCCTTTGCCACAATCCAAACTTCATTAGCACCATCAATTTTCGCGCGCACATAATCCAAATTTGGATTTACCATCACACCAAGATTAAACGGAATAGTCCAAGGCGTAGTGGTCCAAACTACAAGAAACTCATTTGGCTTATTCTTCAGTGCAAATTTCAAAAAAATACTTTCATCAGTAATTGTTTCGTACTCCAACTCATGTTTTGCAAGCGCAGTTTCGCACGATGCACACCAATGCATCACCTTCTTACCCTTGTACAACCTCTTCTCTTCGAACGCACGCTTAATAAGCCACCATTCACCCTCAATAAAAGAATTATTCAGAGGATAATATGCATTCTCGTAATCCATCCAAACGCCAAGACGCCAAAAATCCTGATCCATTAACAATGCATGTTCCTTACTGAACGCAATACACTCCTTGATGAATGGTTCCATACCAAACTTAAGAATGTCCTCTTTCGTTTCAAGCTTGAACTTCGCCTGAACTTTATTTTCAGTTGGAAGCCCATGCACGTCGTATCCTGCACGATCCCACACATTCCAACCAGTCATGCGCTTAAAACGAAGCGCCATATCCTTAAGCGACATGTTCCACGCATGACCAATATGAATACGACCAGATGTGTACGGAGGACCTTGCAGGAAATAATACGACTTACCGTTCGCAACCTTTTGTTTTGCCTTCTCATATATCTTATTTTTCTCCCAAAACGAAAGAACACTAGTTTCAACATCTTTTGCGTTGTATGAAAGCTGCATGCAAACTCAAGTGAGAACTTGGGTTTTTAAAGATTGACCTTTAAGATTCTACTTGGCACAGACGCGAGCTTGCGAGACTTTGTTAGATAACTCGCACATTTGCCTGAACGTTGTAGGTTCGAGATTGAGGTAGTACCCCTTTACCATACGTCGCGGTCATTGTAGCAACATAATACTCCTGCCCATTATTCACTGGGAGATTAAGCTTTCCTGAAGAATCTATACCTGATGAAAGTGAAGATGTGGTAAAAAGACCTACTGAAGAAATATACCCCGCGTTGATCTCTCCAGGATGAAGCGCTAATTGAGCAGTTCCTGGACCAACTTGCACCCAAGAATTTCCTTTATTAAAGTTAATGATATAATCAATTATTCCCCCCTGCACCTCCTGCACATTATCAACACGCGCAGTATAAATCTCTCCTTTTCTCAACGAAACAACACCATTCACTGGAGGAACCATAACACCCTGCGTATTGAGGAATACAATCGAGATTGGATTAAGAGGATTTGCCACATTTGCCATTGTTGAAGCAACAAACGACTTGCCTAAACCTGAAAGCGAGACTTGAACTTGATAACTTCCAGGAGGTACATTCAGTGTTCCGGAATTTTCACCACCCCAGCTTAGAGGCGCTGGAATACTCACCGAACCCCCATCATAACTAGAAGTAATATCCGCCTCTCCACTTGCTACCTGCCAATAATTATTATTAATTAAGAAATTAGTTACATAGGACAATTTTCCCTTCGAGTAATACAATGCTGGAATATTGACGATCAAGCCATATCTTCTTCCACGAACTAAATCATGAATTGGTGTTCCACCACCTCCGTAACTAAATAAAATATGAGGTGACGTCTCTCTAAGTTCAAAAACAGTGCTACGCGAAGCTTGAACATTTGTTCCATCACGAATTACAAGATTAACTTGCAATGAATATCTTCCTGCAGCAATACGACTAAGTTGAGATGAGGGAATATCCAAACTCACCTCTTCCTCACCACCATCACTTTCAAGCTCACCGTCAGCAATTTGAAGCCAGTTAGAGCCAGTTTCAGGGACAAGATTAATCACGTACCCTAGATTAGCTCTTGGAGA
>JAHFPE010000091.1 GCA_023261345.1 Candidatus Woesearchaeota archaeon | reverse complement strand
CAAGAACAAGAGTTCTAAATTCAGGAACGTGCAACAATTCTGCTTGTGCAATGTTTCTTGCGATTCGCCAAAGCCATGTCTCAACATCAGCGTCGGTACGCAAGTATTTATCCTTTATAACTTTACGTTGGTTTTCAGTAATACCAATATTACCAAACGGCGGAGTATTCCATTCATCCATTGTGGTTGCTTGTAAGATTTTAGTTGGGCTCATAGTGTTTCCTCCAAAAAATTCTGCAGTTCGTTCCTTCGCCACTGCGTGGTGGCTCACAGCAGAATTTCATAATTATACTACCATACTTTTTTTCCCTCGCTGATTCACTTCTGAATCTATTACTAGTGTAGGAATGGGTACAGCAATGTTTTTTTTTGCGTTATGAACTTTTGATGTTCTGAGTCGAGCTATTTCTTTTGCAAAATCATCAACACGGCAAAATTGCTTATACACTGACGCAAACCGAACATAGGCGACTTCATCGAGCTGTTTTAGATGCTCTATCACACGCTCGCCAATTTGTTCAGAAGAAACTTCAGCGGTATCTAAATTTCGTAATGCAGCATCAATAGTTTCTGCAGCACTCTCAAGTTGCTCAAGTGTCACAGGACGCTTTTCACACGCGCAAAGCATGCCACGTAGCAGTTTCTCACGCGAGAATGGCTCTCTTGCCCCATCTCGTTTTATCACAAGAATTTCACGAGTTTCTGCACGTTCATATGTTGTAAATCGCTTGCCGCAACTCTCGCACGCGCGCCTTCTTCTTGTACTTCCATTGCTCTCTCTGCTATCTACAACTTTTGTTTCTTCATAATTGCAGTGTGGGCATAGCATAGGGCACAGGTCAACACCACTTACCTCGCTGCGATGCAGGCACAAATAACTCTTCCCTGAACACCACAGGTTGTGGTTAATCGACGATGAATCCACAATCCGCAGGGCCTGATATTTAAACATTGTTAGGACAGAATAGTTATGGCGGGATAGTGCTACTGCAAGAAATATATCCTTTGTAACATACTGTTCGCGAGTTTGCGCACCACTGTTTCTGCGCAACGGCTGTGTAGAACATGTTCCCGGCTGCTTCTTTTTGTGGTTGGCAGAGGGTGGGTAGTTCTGCACTGGAAGGGGGTTGCTTTGAATCTTGTAGTGAGAAGTTCATAGCTTCTCGATAGAAATTGAGATTGTCCCTTGCGGGGAATGTTCGATTTGTAGGAGAAGCTACGAGACAGGGGTCGAGCCTGTCCCGGTTCGTGTAATTTAACATGGGGCCAAGAACGGCAGCAAGCAGAGGTGTTGGCTTGCCATCTATTATACGAAAAACCATTCAAGTAAGTCTTTGTGGCAAGACAACGCCGATGAAGAGCCTAAGCGAGTTTTTCTACAGAGACCCGCGCAACAAAAAATTAGAAGAGCACAAGAAATTTCATTTTTTAAGCATTTGCTGGAGCAACTGTTCTTTTCCTTTCCAATCAAAGACCTCACGGAGCACGTCACGCATGTGAGAAACTGGAATGATCTTGACATTCTCAAGTTTTTTTGCATCAACAACAATATCTTGGGCATTTGACTTTGGCACTAAGACAAACGAAATTCCAGCGTCAATTGCTGCCTCAATTTTTGCAGAAACTCCACCAATAGGCAAGACATCTCCACGAACAGAAAGAGAGCCAGTCATTGCATACTCCTGCTTGACAGGAACTTGTGCTAGACTACTAATGATTGCAGTTGCAACAGCAATTGACGCGCTATCTCCTTCTACTCCCTCATAGGTTTGCAAAAACTGAACGTATAAGTCGTACTCTCGAAGATCTTTGCCAAAGTACCGTTTGATAATCGCAGAAACATTCTTCACTGCTTCTTTAGCAATCTGCCCAAGCTTGCCAGTTGCAATAATTTCCTTCTCCTTTCCACCCCGCACTGACTCAGCTTCAATAGGAAGAAGAATACCTGAAAGAGCAGCGCCAGTGCCAATAACTGCTAGGCCATTCACTCTACCAATACGTTTTCCTTGAGTAACAATAACTTCATACTCTTTTTTTCTCTCAATAAACTTATCAGCAATCTGCTGCTCAAGAGGACGCGCAATCTTTTTTGCAGCATGCACGTGTTCTTTACTCACAAGCGGTTTTCCTTCCTCAACTGCAATATCTCCTGCAGCACGAATAATACCCCCAAGTTCACGAAACCGTAGAGTAAGATGCGCCTTTCGATTCGCCATACGACGAGCATCTTGCACAATTGCATCAATTGCATCGTTACCAAACGCAGGAATACGCTTGTCTTTAGCAACTTCTTGCGCAATAAAAACAGCAATCTTTGCTCTGTTTTCAGCAGTATCAGGCATGGTATCTTTCATAAAAACTTCATATCCATATCCACGAATGCGCGAACGAAGAGCAGGATGCATACGACTTACGGTTTCCACATTACCTGCAGCAACAAGAACAAAATTACACGGAACTGCTTCTGTTCTCACCATCGCGCCAGCACTGCGTTCACTTTGTCCAGTAATAGGATACTTGCCTTCTTGAAGTGCGGTTAACAATTCTTGCTGAGTTGATGGATCTAACGTAGCAATCTCATCAACAAATAAAACACCCAAATGCGCCTTATGAATCATACCAGCAACAATACGCTCATGGCTAGGAGTTCCAAGACCACCAGATTGAAACGGATCATGCAAACAATCACCAAGAAGTGCACCAGCATGCGCGCCAGTTGCGTCCAAAAATGGAGCAGACTTACCACCAAAATTATCAACGATCACTTTGGGAATTTCTGCACGCTGAGGAGACATGCGCTTGCCTATATTCATGAACAACACAAAACTTGCAACAAACATCATACTTCCAATAAATAACGCAGCAAAAATAATATCGCTATTGTAATACGCTCTTGCCCACCATGGCGCAAGAACAGAAAGAATAACCAGAATAACAAGAACAATATTTTGTCCTTTAAACATTTGCGCAGCCTGCAACCTACCCTTTGCAACTAAATCTCTACCTTTTCCAGCAGGTAGAGTACGAATGAGTGGTTGATTCTCGTCATGCAAATTAGGAAATGAAACAATATCAACAAGTTTTTCCTTCGGCAAAAGTTCAGCTAATGCAAGCCCGAGCATACTTTTTCCGGTTCCAGGTTCACCAATTAATAGAACATGTCGACGCTGCTTTGCTGCTTTGCGAACAACAGCAACAGCATCATCTTGACCAATAACTTGCTGCACAATCTGTTCAGGAATTTTTATTTCAGCAGTAGATTTCAAGTAAACACCCAAAACAAGAATACTGCACAGGGCTATTTAAGAGTTATGAAAGAAATATTCCGCAGTTCGCAAATATTTTGCAGTTCACAGCAAAATATTAAATTACGACCACTACATTACTTGCGTTAGTTATAGCGTTTGCTGAGTGGCCGTAGCGAACTCGCAAGCGTTTCTCGTGATCGTTTTATTCCACAACTGCAACACTACCAAGGGCCTGACCTGGAAGACCGCGCTCGAAAATTGCACGAACAGCACCAGAATTCCCATGCGCAGCTGCAATCTTACCAGAAATAACAGTTTTTTTCTTTCCAGCAACAGACCATGTTACTTTCTTTCCCACAAGAGATTTTGCCTTATCGCGAGTTTCAAAACTATCAATTTGCAAAATGATGTGATTGCCAGTCTTTATGTCACGACTTCCACGAAAATGAACCACGCGAGCTTCCATACCCCTTAAACTAGAGTCGCGATTTAAAAACTTAACGTTCGTAAGTTCGCAAAGATTCTACAGTGAGCTAACTCGCGAACTAAATACAAGAGCGCAACACAAAGTTGATAGACAGGAAGTAAGACGCGGTCCCTTCATTAACATGAGTTCCAGTGTGCTTTCACCACCCCCAACTTCCGCTCTTTTTTCCATTGTTGTCTCTTTTTTCAGAACACCAACCTTCACTTAACTTATATGTAGACTGAGCAACCGAAGTCGAAGAAGGTCTTGCGAGAACTTCGCTTGGGCTGAAATTGACAAAATCCCGCTCAACTAAGTCACCCAACTTATTACCTGAACTTTCGCTCGGCAATTTTCCATATACTCTACTTACGACAAGTTCTCCTCTCCTGATTTTCTCAAGTTCATCTGGATGCGCTGCATAATAATTCATCCCGTCAATTGCTTGTTTCCATTTTCTATCTGACATTGATGGCATGTTTTTCACCTCGCTATTTGTTTTTCATCATAATTGCTACGTTAAATTCTCCGACAAAAAAGAACAAAAATAGTAGTGAAGATTTGTTTGATTTTGGTAAAAAATATTGATCTGTGGGTGTGCCTACCCAAAATAGAATGACAAGACCTGTAAATTTCGCACTTTTTGCA
>JAHFPE010000090.1 GCA_023261345.1 Candidatus Woesearchaeota archaeon | reverse complement strand
CGATACAAATGAGTCACTTCAGCTCAGATGCTACCTTATTCATCTAATAGGGGAGATTAAATTGAATCCGAATGACTCGGTGAAGGGGTATTTGTGGGTGGGAAGAAATTATTCTGCGCACGGAGTGCTGCTAGCACCAATGCTTGTAACGTACGTTATTCCTGCGCTGATGAAAAAAGGCATACTCTAGATAAGAATTGAACAAACGAATTCGGAAAAAAAAGAAACATTAATAAATAAGTTTAAACATACACCTGGTAACAAAAACAATCACTATTACAGAAGACGCATACGATACTGTACGAAACATGAAGCAAGTAGAGGAAAGTTTTAGCGAACTCTTTTTGAGAATTGGAAACAAAACAAGTACGGTAAGAGAATTAGCTGGTGCGTTAGGGCAAGATCAAGAAAACGCTCGTGCATTTCAGGAACGAATCGCACTGAAAAGAATAGAAAGTAACAAAAACGCGACCAAAAGGATGAACGACGTACATACTAGATTCAAGCGCATTCATTGAAGTTATTGAATCCGGCGCACATTTGAATGATGTGCTTCGCATAGTTGGAGATGAAGTGCCATGCATCACAAGTATTTCCTTACACGAAGTGTTAACTGGATGTCAAGAAGATCAACGAACACAGCTTGAAAAGATAACAAAAAAATGTATTATTGCAGAACATGACGCTACTGCCGCAATCATAGGAAGTGAAATTGAGACCAGGCTTATGAAAGAAGGAAAACTAATCGGAAGAGTAGATATTCTTATAGCAGCAATCTGTCAATCAAGAGATGCAACACTTGTAACCTGTGACAAAGATTTTCAAAAAATAAAAACATTGAAGACAGTCATAGTACAATAATAAAAAAACAGAAAAAAAATAACATAGTTATTCGCTGCGCATCTAAGATTCTTTGAGTTGATCTAGAGCGAACTCGAGAATCTTACAGCGTCTCAATTCCTAGATCATCATTAAAGTGTTGCGCACGTTGTTTTGATTCTTTTGTGCTTGGCTTTCCGAGGATCCATGGGCTATTGACTCCAGTAATGATGGTCATCACCATGAGTTTGCCTTTCATTTCCTCGCTAACTCGCGCGCCCCAAATGACGTTTGCATCTTCATCCATGCTTGCAGTGACGAGTTCTCCAACTCTATTGATTTCTTCAAGAGTGAGGTCAGGACCTCCCCAAACATGAATGAGTGCGCCTGTTGCGCCTTTGTAGTTGATGTCAAGAAGTGGGTTGCTCAGTGCACCTTTTACTGCTTCATCCACACGATTGTTTGTGTCGCTAACTCCAACTCCAATTGCAGCAACTCCGCCATTTGTCATAATTGCTTTGACATCAGCATAGTCGAGATTAACCAGGCTTGGAATTGCGATTGTTTCGACAATGCCTTTGATCATTGTGGAAATGAGTTCGTTGGCAACAGCAAATGCCTGCTGAACAGGCAGGTTTCCCGCAATTTGTACCAATCGATTGTTGTCAATAACAACGACTGTGTCAGAAACAGACCTTAGTTGTTGTAAGCCAAATTCTGCTTTGTCAATTCGTGCGCGTTCAATACCAAAAGGCATCGTAACTGTACCAATGACAATTGCGCCTGTTTCTTTTGCTACAGATGCAACAACTGGTGCTGCGCCAGTTCCTGTTCCGCCGCCCATTCCTGCACATACAAATACCATGTCTGAACCACGTAAGGATTCCTTGATTTGCATTAAGCTTTCTTGTGCTGCTTCAGCGCCGCGTTGTGGGAATCCACCACAGCCAAGGCCTCGCGTGAGGTCTTTTCCTATGATGAATTTCTTGTCTGCTTCAGTAATGTCAAGATGCTGTTTATCAGTATTTGTCGCCATGATTTCTGCGCCGCGGATTCCTTTTTTGTACAGCCAACTTACCATGTTGTTGCCTGCCCCGCCGACACCAATTACTTTAATGTTTGCTTGTCCGAAATCTAATTCTTCAGTACGTGGTTGTTCTGCCAACGCATTTTTTACGATAAACTCCATTGTTTGTCCCTCCTTTGGTCTTTGACCAGATAACCTTGTTGTTAAATTTTTTTGTTGCTCGCTTTTTTGTTACTTTTCTTGTTGAACTCGTTTTGAATCTTTGAATTGTGAAAGGCGGCCCTCCAGAAAATTACATTGGGGGTGGTATAACGCGAGAAAGCGCCAGAGAGCCCGCCTGACTATGAATCAACTGGCTCAGTTGCGGGCCAGTATCATGTTATCACATTTATGTATACTGCTTGCCACAATCAGGTACTAGTATTTAAACATTTCTACTTTATAATCCCCTTGCAAATAAAGGAATATTTGTCGTCGAGCATTTTAACAGTAGTTAATTGCACAACATTTATATACTGGTTTGTCACAAACCAAAACTGGGGTGGTTTAGTATGGTGATCCTGTTTGATCGGTTTAATCTTCCTGATGACGTGTTCGAGATTATTTTCTCGACAGGACAACAAAAGATTGTTGGCCGCGAATTGCTCAAATACATTGCGAAAAATAAAGGGGAAATAACAAAGACAGAAATGTCTGCGTTCGCAACAAAATTACACGACGGAGTGTGGGAGACAATACTTGATGTACCTCCTTACAAAGGTAAACGCGTCAAGCTCAGTTATAACAAACGACAATTTTATGATAGGATTCTAACACCTATGAAGTCAATGGGACTTATTGATTTTGACCTCTATAAAAAGACGTATCGACTCAGCTTGAAATTTACGAGCGATCTCACCAAAGTTAGTGCGATGTGGCGTTCTGAAATAAGAAAACTTGGCTTGCCTCCAATTGATTGAAAAAGAAACTGCGTCGCTAAACAAAATTTGAGTTTGAGAATATTATCCCTCCACAAAGTCACGTTCTGTTGGAACAAGGCATGAACTAAAGTCAACTAATTCATGGGTTCCTTCGGCGGTCCAACATAATAACGTGTCCTTCTTTTCCAACACTCCGTGTTGACGCATGCCTTTGCGCGCAAGCTCATATAGCTCAGCAGGTGTTTGTGCGGCAGCATATTGAACCACACCATTATTTGCATAAAACACATGAAGTCCTTTTCGAACCGCAATAAAATCTCGCATTCCTTGCGTCTCAGCGAGATATGCAAGCGCGCAGGCATCAACTTCTATTGCAGTTTCGTGAAGAGACAATAGAACATTTTTTCCTTCTCTGATTCGTGTTGGTATTGCAAGCTGATTGAACCGATATGCACAGAGAACTTTCTCACCAGATTCTCCTAGTCCAGCATACTTCCACACTGGTTCATCTTCATCATCAATCATCCAGTCTTCTCTTCTAAAGGGATGTATTGGAGGAATAATAAATACCTGCGTTAATGGCGAAGATTTTGCAAGTCGCTCATACTCCACAGTATCGCTTTGTCTAAAGGCAGTGTCTTCCTTCATTTCAACTGTGTTAGGTTCTCTGTACCATGCAATCAAACAACCAATTCCTAAGACCTGTGTTCGCATGGCAGCAGAGTATTGTGCGATACTTGCAATCGCAAACCTGCTTGCCCAATCTTGGCATGTTTCTTTTTCACTTACAGCAATATCAGCAAGAGATTGTGAACTAATAAAAGGCCTTTGCGAAATATTCTGTATTTTAACATTTACAATTCCCTGAATATTTCCTTGTTTCTCGAATAATAATTCGTGAAGATTGCTGCAATCAATATCTATGAAGTCTTTCATTTGTCCAAAGAATCTAAGGATATTTTTAAACCTAGCATTCTTCTTGTAAATACGGGCAAACATCCAAATTTCATCAACTCGCGCTAGAATGTTTACTGTTTACCTGAATCAACAATAAAGTTCACTTTCTTTCCTCGCGAATCATAAAGTGCAAAACTCTTCTCATCATACGGATATGCAAGAATACCATGCACTTGACCATGCTTACTAAATCCGCGCAGGTCAGTAAGACTTGGCGAATTATTTGGACTTGAATGCGAATGTACAGTACCTATCATTCCTGAAAGCAGCGGAAGATTTTGCTTGATGATTGCGCTGTTCTGATCTGAATGAAATTCTTGATAGAGCAAACGAGTGACAATTAGTTTCTTATTTTGAATTTCTCCCCCAAGAAATGCAGAAAACTCACGAGGATGATTCGCTTTCGCAAACTCTCGTAAGTTCTCAATCACTTCTTGCTGTATCACAACCAGATTCCAAGAAGAACCAAACAGCCACTCGAACATGCTTTCAAGCATGCAAAATGATTCGCGTTCCTTACTTATAAACAGCTAGTATTATTCAGTAATTCTAGTATAACTCAGCCATATTACTTAGTACTGCAACAAATTCAAAATCCTGATAACAACATTTATATATTCTTCCTCGTCGAACCTTTTTGGTGGAACAATGAATCAAAGTCTTTTTAGAAATTTCGAGGCAACAACGCAGCGTGCAGGAATTGCTGCTGCGCAAGGAAGACAAGATGATGCGGAAGAGCACTACAA
>JAHFPE010000089.1 GCA_023261345.1 Candidatus Woesearchaeota archaeon | reverse complement strand
GCATCAAAAATTCGTGCAAGCCACTTGACAAAGATCACATTCGGCTTTCAGGTGGTAGTGGAACTGTGATGTGTGAATTGTCAAATATTCGAAGTAACGCAGCGTACACAACTCCTATCACAGTTATTCTTAAGTATGGCTATAGAAATCAGATTCAGCAAAGTACTGAAATACTTCGTTCATAAGATTTCGTCCGAGCAATCGATTGGTAGCGAGTCGCGAATTTGAGGAATTTTTTATAAAAAAGTTTATAAGCATCCCCTCGTGAGCTTGCCATATGAACGTTCGTGTCGTGTGTATTGTATCGGTTCTTCTTCTTGCTGCGTGTACGCAATCAGGGAGTGATGCTCAAACTGCAATAGACAAGACTTCTCCTTTTGTGGGAGGTACTGATGCTGTTGCTCTTTCGTTTTTGAACACGCGTGATGAGGTGTTTGATGCAGGAAGTGATCCGTTTGAAGTTGTGGTTCAGCTTCAAAATAAAGGAGAGTACACTGTTCGAAAAGATGATGTTCGTGTGAGAATTGCAGGCATTAATGCCAAAGAATTTAACAAGCTTGATGAGGATCTGGTCATAAGTTCATCAGAAGATCTTTTGGGCTTAAGTAAAGATGCGCAAGGGAATACATTGCTCGGTAGGCAATCAACTGTAGAATTTACTGAATTGAATTATCAGGGAAAAGTTGTTGGTGCAACCCAAACATTTCCATTAGTTGTGGATCTTTGTCATTCGTATAGAACTGACGCAGTCACGAATATTTGTATTCTTGGTGACGTTCTTGGCGGAAGTTCAGTTTGCAAAGTAGAAGAGAAAAAAACAGCATTTAGCAGTGGTAGTCCAATTCACGTTGAAGACATGCAGGAATTCGGAAGGGCAAAAGACAAGATTGGTTTTACATTCACAATAAAACATGTTGGCTCAGGAACAACGTACGAAAAGGCAAGCAGATGCGTGAATGATCGCGCAAAGAACAAAGTTCTCGTTCATATTGACGCACGTATGGATGGCCTTCAGTGTACAGGTTTAATGCAGAAGAACGGAACTGCAGTTGAAGGCAGTGTTCAACTTATTGAAGGAAGTAAAACAATTTCTTGCAGTCAGATAGTTACTCGCAAAGCAGATTTTGAGCAACCTGTTCAAATTACTCTTGGGTATGATTATGACGTTCAAGCAAGAAAGCAGCTTACTGTGAAATCAAGTGGAAAAACAGATCAGTGATCGTCGCGTTCTATCTTTTTTCATTTGTTGAGAATACCCTACCGCTTGCGGTGACTGGGTGAGGGACGTGAGAATGCTCTTAGGTATTCTCAACATTCAAGAACCCAATTGCAGGTACTTGCGGATACCCCGCCCCTTGGGGCGATTGGGTTCTTCATTTGTACTGCGGTCATCGTCGAGTGGGGGGTTTTACGGGGGAACTCCCCCGAAATAATAGTTTCGTTGCTAGTTGCAAGAAAGTTACTCTGATTCATTTGAAGCAGGGTCCATTATTCTAAGCAAGGAGTAGATGTTTTTTTTTTAATCCGCGCGACTTCACACTAGATTTATATACGTCGAAACTTCCTTTCTTGCTGCGCGGCCGTACCAAAGTGGCCAACTGGGTACGCCTCAAGAAGTCAACTCAAGGGGTACTTGATTGTTGACTTGCGTGAGCGTATGGGTTAGTCCCTTCGCAGGTTCGAATCCTGCCGGCCGCATATGGAGAATCTGGCAGGTGTTCTCCTTTGCAAAAAGATTCGAACGTGCTCAAAAACGTAAATGTGTTTTTGGCACCTCTCGCACATCCATGCTTCGATGAATCCTGCACGCCGCATATGAAAACTGCAACTCTGGTATTTTTAGTGAAGCAAGATCAAGTCCTTCTTGGAATGAAAAAGCGCGGGTTTGGATTAGGCAGATGGAATGGTTTTGGTGGAAAGATTGAACAAAATGAAACAATCGAACAAGCAGCAATTCGAGAATTAGAAGAAGAAACTGGCGTCACTGCATCATCATTAGAAAAAAGAGGAGAAATAACTTTTGCCTTTCCCTCAAAGCCAGAATGGAATCAGATTGTCCATTTATTTGTCGTCACAAAATGGACTGGAGAGCCAGTTGAGTCAGAAGAAATGCTACCACGTTGGTTTTCACACAACTCGCTTCCATTTGATGTAATGTGGCCTGCTGATCCGCTTTGGCTTCCTCATATTCTTGCTGGTAAGTTCGTAACTGCGAGGTTTGTACGTGAGGAAGATCAAAGTACAATACTTGAGAAGGAAGTAATTGTACAAGAAAAATAGAAGCTTTTTTTTTGGGGGGGGGAGTGGGCGGGTGAAGGGGTGGCGTTTTCAAGTCACTTCAATTAATTTACATCCAAGAAGTGCAAAAATGTAAGCTTTAAAACCTCCTTCAATATTTAAACATAAAATGATTTGGACAGAAAAATATCGCCCACACACTTTTGATGATGTTCGAGGACAAGATGAAATTGTGAGAAAGGTGAAGGCGTTTGTGCAGCAAGGAAACATGCCGCACTTGCTCTTTACCGGTCCTGCGGGCGTTGGAAAAACAAGTCTTTCTCTTGTGATTGCTCACACGCTGTTTGGTAAAGAATGGCGTGAGAATTTGCTTGAATTAAATGCAAGTGATGAGCGTGGTATTGATGTTGTGCGAAATACAGTGAAGGATTTTGCAAGAACTCGTGCTATCGGATCAGTACCGTTCAAAATTATTCATTTGGATGAGTGTGATGCGCTAACTAGAGAGGCGCAGCAGGCGCTTCGAAGAACTATGGAAAATTATACGCAAACTTGTAGGTTCATTCTGAGTGCGAACTATGCGAGCAAAATTCTTGATCCTATTCAGTCGCGTTGTGCAGTGTTCAAATTTAAGCCGCTTGATGAAAAGTATGTTCGTGATGTTATTCATCATATTGCTCGTGAGGAGCATCTTTCTATTGTTCCTTCTGCAGAAAATGCTCTTGTTGTTGTTGCAGAGGGAGATGCAAGACGTTTGCAAAATGTCCTTCAAACGTGTGCAGCAGTTGCGAGCGAAATTACTGAAGAACTTGTGTTTAGCATGGCAAGTGTAGCACGGCCGCAAGATATAAAAAATGTTCTTCAGCTTGCGGTTGATGGTGATTTTTTCAAAGCAAGAGATTCACTTATCAAAGTAATGCAAACATATGGCTTGTCAGGTATTGATGTGATAAAGGCGATTCAAAAAGCGATTTGGGATATTTCTCTTGAAACCCGTGCAAAAGTAAGTTTAATTGATCGTTGTGGCGAAATTGAATTTCGTATTGTTGAAGGAAGTGACGAATTCATCCAACTCGAAGCGCTTCTTGCACATGCGTCTATACTGAAGATGAAATAATTTGTGCATGTACTTTTTGCAATAGCAGTATTTTCTTGTATGTTTCAATTAATTTTGTGACCATTGTGGCACTGCATCCATCAGCGATCTAAGTCCTTTTTCAAGTGTTGCTTTTTCGCTGATGCGGTTATGCGTGTACGGATACACAATCCATTTTTCTGAACTAATTGGATTCACAAATAAAATGCAAAGATTTTGATTTTTGGCAAGTTCGTTCCAGAATATGAGAACTGTTTTGAGATTTTCATAATTATTTCCTATGACGAGATATACGTGTTGTTGTAGAAAAGGTAGCGTTTCTTTTGTGAGTTGGTTTTGTATGATAACTCCGGTTGTTGTTTCTCCATTGCGAATCAAATTGTTGTATTCGTTCGTTCCGTTTTCAAGAGTTTCTCCTCGGACCGCGCATCTGTTTTTTGCCCAGGTCATAAACCATTCTTGAAGTGAATGAGGGTTGTTCATTGCGCGATTCGACTTCGCGTAATTTATAAATCTATCCTTCCAATATACGAAATAGTAACATTTATATATTGGTATGGGACTTGCATTTTTTGAGGTGAACATATGACAGTAAACCAATCAGTCATGCAGAATGTTCTTGATATAACGCGACGGCAGCAGGATCCGAATGTGGAAAGTTTTAGGCGTCTTATTCCTCTTTTGCTTGAGAAGGGATTTAACAATGTTGATTTAAGTATGTTTAGCGAAGATGCAAAAAACAAGCTTCTGAATGTGCTTGGTGAAGAGTATCAGCGCAAAGGAAAACTTCCTGATGCAATGAAAGTGTTTATTCTCATTGGTAACACGCAAAAACTCACGGAAATTGGCGGAGATTACGAACGCGTTGGGTTATTTGGCAATGCTGTTGACGCGTACCGTCTTGCAGACAATCAAGACAAACTACTCAAGCTTGGCTCTCGCTGCCTTGAAGATGGAAAATTCCCTGACGCAATTCGCGCATTTCGAGCAGTGAATAACGTGAGCAAACTCATTAAAGTTGGAGACGAATGCCTGCGCCTTGGAAAATGGGATTATGCAATTGAGGTCTTTACTGCACTTTTAAACAAACAAAAGCTTGCTGAATTAGGAGATAAAGCACTTGCAGAGCATCAAGTCGCGTATGCTGCAAAAGCATA
>JAHFPE010000088.1 GCA_023261345.1 Candidatus Woesearchaeota archaeon | reverse complement strand
CAAGACGTTGAACACGCTCTTCTGCATCTTGTTTCATATTTTTCTTGACACGTTCAACAACTTCTGTTGGTGGAACTGCAATGTACTTGATTGGTTTGCCAAGTTTCATGATAACAAATCCCTTTCTTTCAAGACTTTCAAGAACATCATAACTTCTGCTGCGAGGAACATTTGCAATATCGCTAAGTTCCCCTGCTGTTGCGACTCCTCGAGATAAGAGTCCGGTCCACACTTTAACTTCGTACAAATTTAATGCAAAAAAACGACGCAACTGTGACAAAAGCTCCTCTTTTACAATCATAATTTCTACCCCCTTTTTTTTGCGCCTACAATTGTGTTATTACTCAACATTGACTGCGGGCATTCGACATTTAGTTGAGGTAAACTACTTCTTATATTTTAATGTTGTGGTTCTCTACCACGATAGGGTGATAGCACCCATCCGAAGTTGGACTTCAGATGATGAAACAAAATTGTTCCTATTCTCTAGTACTAACGGTTTAAGTATTTAATGTTTTGTGTGTTCGATTATGAAGTTCGCAAACATTGTCTATTTCACTTTCTTGCTCGCCGAGGAAATAGTACCTAGTAAGATACACGCATCGTGAGTTTAGCATTCGCCACAGTGAAGCGCCCAATAGAGTTGGATTTTAATGGTGTTAAAAAAAGAAATCTTTAAATACGTCATGTATTGTTCAGAGTTTACACTCCAGAAGAGTAACAAGGAGCATAAGGAGAAACACACTATGGCAGACATGCGCGTTGAAGGGGATAGAAAGTTTTCGAAGACATTGATAAATAAAACTGTTGTTAGTCAATCAGGCAAGGCATTTGGTCTTGTTGGAGATATTGTGTTTGAAACAAAGAGCGGTGAATTAATTCATGTCGTGCTCAAAAATCCTACTCCGCACATTGAAAAGCTAGAGTTAGAAAAGAACAAAGAAGGAAGTATTCTTATTCCTTGGTCAGCAGTTGTTGCAATGGGCGACTATCTTGTCGTGAATGAAGCAGATATGGTTGCATAAAATTCGGGAGTCGCGTAATCAGTGGAGATCAACACCTTTTGAAACTGAAGAAATCTCGGGATATAACAATACTCAGTCCCGTGGATTTTCTGGAAATTATGAACGGTCTTTGAGTAAAATGGATTTTCTGAAGATCTGAGAAATATATTAAAACAAAAACATACGGTCGCCGGGAATCGGACCCGGACCAAAAGCTTGGGAAGCTCCTATCATACCACTAGACCACGACCGTAAACTAAGTTTTGATTGTTCTCGTTAGGTTCACCGCAGAATCTTAACATTACGTTGATATTCGTTAGTTAATAACGTTTGCTGCAGAGCAGAAGCGAACTCGCCTTTTTTCAAACTACAAGAATCCTCGAACGAAGATGATTCTTTTCAATGAGGTTGTGTAATTCTTCGCCAAATCTTTCATGTTGTGATTGAGATAGAATAAACACATCTGGTTTATATGCAAGAACAACGTGCTGTGGTGACTGTGTTCTTCCTCCAACTATTTGTGCACGAATGTTATGTTGCGAACAATATTTCCGAATTCGTGCAGTGCGTTCTGCAAATGAAACAATCTCAAGTCCGCGTTTAAGTCCAGTGGTTTCTTCATCAGAACTAACAGCAATTAACAAGGTTGTGCATTGCTTTTGTGCTTCTGCAAGAAGACCTTCATGATAAGGAAGAATATTATCATAAATTCCAAATACCATTCCTATCATGGAAAAACAAAGCTAGTTGAATGCAAGGTTAGTCTGCGTCAGCATCAGCTGCGTCTTGTCCTTCTTCTTCAGAGTAGCTTGGCACAGCAGACTTGCTAATGATCATGATATCTCCCATTGCTTTTACGAGTTGGTGTGGAACTATTACGCCTTTTGCGCTTCCCAAAACTTTTGAGAGAAAGCTAGCTTTTGTTGCACGAACACGCCAGCCGTAGATTTTTGTTTGTGTGAGGACTGCTTCTTCAATATCCCCAAAATAGTCTCCCGCGTCAGTAAATACCTTTACTTCGTAACACTCAGAAATTCGCTTCATCTTTAACATGTAAGTCCCTCCGTGCTACTCTTGGCGAATGGTTAAAGTATTTAAAGATTACCATTCGCAAGTTCACTTGTTTACGTGCTCTTCAATTCAGCGAATGGTACATGATAGCAATTGCAGCAGAATCAAACTCCTCTATACCTTTACCATTAACAATGGTACGCGAGGCAATAAGAACTATAAACTCTGCTCTTTTCTAAATCACTATGCGTTTTCGAAACCTCAAAATCATTGGAACATCACATATTGCGCAAACTTCTCTAAAGAAAGTAACAGAGGAAATTGCGCATCTTCATCCTGCGATTGTTGCCTTAGAATTAGACCAATCACGACTTCACACGTTGCTTCATCCAACTGAAAATAGAAAGATTACTCTTGCGTTTGTTCGTGCGGTTGGCGCGAAGGGTGCTGCATTTGCAATACTTGCAAGTTGGGCGCAGAGAAAACTCGGTTCAATGATTGGAACAACTCCTGGTGGTGAGATGCTTGCTGCATACAAAGAGGCACAGCTTGTTGGCAGTAGAGTTGCGTTAGTTGATCAAGAAATCACAACGACGCTGCAACGTCTTTCGAATTCTCTTTCGTGGAAGGAAAAAGCAAGATTCGCAATTGATGTTCTTCGAGGATTTTTTGAGAAAAACAAAAAAATCGATCTTCGTTCTGTACCTGAAGATGCGCTTGTTGAGACTCTCCTTGCGCAAGTAAAACACAGATATCCGAATGTTTATCGGGTGCTCGTGACTGAACGCAATAAGTTTATGGCAGCAAAATTGTGTGCGCTCATGACGCAAACTAATGATCCAATTGTTGCAGTGATGGGTGCGGGCCACATCAAGCACGTGCATGTTCTCGTCCAAAAGTATTTAAAGAAAGTCTCGTAATGAATAAATATGAGCTGGCGGAATTTTTCTGATAAGGTACGAAGATATACCATATTTTCAAGATCCGAACTTTTTGAGTTTGTCGCAATGATTTTTGTATTTGCGTTCATTTATAGTTTTGATAAGTGGGGTCCTGGCGCGCAGTTTGATCTAGGAAGTGGCATTAAAAATTATCTGTATGCGATGGTGCTTATTGCAAGTGTTGTGTTCGTGCATAACATGGCGCAGCGAATAGTTGCTGTTCGAAATGGTTTTCGTGCTGAACATCGCTTGTGGTGGTATGGGCTTCTTCTTGGGTTGCTTTTGGTTGTTGTTTCAAATGGAAAGATTTGGTGGTTGCAGTTGTACTTCGCAAGTGGACTGTACATTCATCAACTTGCAGTACATCGACTAGGAACGTTTAGGTACGGGCCGAATATTGATACGTATGCGTGGATTGCGGCGTGTGGTCCTCTGGCCAATGTGTTGTTTGCTGCTGCAGTAAAGACGCTCCAGTTCTGGTCTCCTTTTGCTCTGAACGCAGTTGTTGTTGATGATCTGTTTGTGCTTAACTTGTGGTTTGCGTTTCTGAATCTGCTTCCCATTCCTCCACTTGATGGGAGTAGAATCTTTTTTGCATCTCGTCTGTGGTACGCGTTTAGTTTTGGAACTCTTGCAGGTTACGTTCTTCTTATCCAACTGCTTAATGTGTTTAGTTTTATTTATGCACTAATCATTGGAGGAATTGTATGGCTTGGGTTTTACATCTTTTTTGAAAAGGAGTGGACCAAGTAATGCCAACAATTGATAATGATTGGGCAGAAGGACTTGCACTAATTGGACTTGTTGTTGCCTTCTTGTTTGCAGTCTTAGTTCAAACACCAAGTACAACGTATGCGATTGCAGGTTTAATGGGCCTTATGATTGGACGAATTTGGTATCGTTTGCGACGAAGAGAACGCTCGTTTTTATTTGTGATTAGTACTGGAATTTTACTCGGGCTTCTGCTAGGAATGTTAAATGGGGATGTTCGTGTACTCATCATCATTTACTGTGCTGCAGGAGCATTGAGTTATTTTTTGCATGCGGAAAAACTGGTGCGAAGTGTGGAATTTTAACGTTGGTGAATCCATTCTGCTCATTTTGCAAACCTCATAACTCTACAAGAATCCGCTAGACTTACGTCGTAGTTTATCATTCTTTGAGTGAACTATTCAAGGGAGAAAATTCGAGAATCTTACCGCAGGTTTTTTTAAGCTCACACTCCTTTTCAAAGAAGAATGTCATTACTTCGCGATTTTCAGCCACGGTTGTATCAAGAAACTATTTTTGGCTCATGCGCTCTCAAAAACTGTCTTGTAGTTCTACCTACTGGTCTTGGAAAGACTGCGATTGCGCTCATGCTTGCTGCGCAGCGTCTTGTACAATATCCGCAATCAAAGATAGTTATGCTCGCTCCAACCAAGCCGCTTGCAGAGCAGCACCTCAAAACATTCACAAAGCATCTTGCAGTAGATCAAGGTCATATCGTATTATTTACTGGTGAAACTCCTCCAAATGAACGTGCCGCAACATGGCCAGATGCAAAGATCATATTTTGTACACCTCAG
>JAHFPE010000087.1 GCA_023261345.1 Candidatus Woesearchaeota archaeon | reverse complement strand
AATGCTCTTGAAGAGAGGTTGTTCTCTACCATGTGTTATTTGGTCGAGGAACAGATTGATTTGTAGCGGATTTAGCACAGCGGTTATGCGATTTCGTGCAAGAATGTAAAAATTCACAGATTCCCATGTCGAATCCTTCATTGCAGAATCTACACAAAAACGATGATACTGTTGAAGTGCTTCTTCAAGTTTAGAATCCTTTAGTGGAGGTTCCGGTTTCTTCTCTTGCGGAGGTGGTAGATTATACCTCATCACTGTTGCTATCATTGCAGTAGCCCCACGCCGAATTTGTTTGTTTTTGGCTGGATTTGATTGAACACTTCGCCAATCACCCATCCGGCAAAGTCTTTTCCTTCTCCGACATCGTATACAGTCGTGTTTGGCAACTTTAGTTTTCTCCACTGTTTTGCGCGTTCTGTATTTCGAACTACAAAGATTCCGTTTCGCGTTACTGTAGCAAGCTCATTCATGTGACTTACCAAGTCTTCGATGTTTCCAATGTCGCTATCAGTAATCATAAGGTTGTCAATGCCTTGGTAAACTTCATTCAATTCTGGTGCAGTTGTCGTTAGCACTTCTTTTGCGTAAAGGGCATCTTTTTCTTCCCGGTCCAGATGTTGTGCGGCAGCTTCATAATCGTCTTTAGTCATTTTTTTCTCAGTTGACAAATACCTCGCACGTGGATCTTTATTTCTTGCAAGTTCACTGAAGTATTTTTTGATTCGTTCAATGTCAAGTAGGGTTCCTCCGCCCCAGTATGCGCACAAGAATGAGTACACGTCATTCAAATCTCTTGTTGGTTTGAGCATGAGTGTATCAACTGAAAAGTTTACAACACCAACTCTGCAACCATTTGCGTGGTATGCATTTGCAATAACAAATGATGCAGTTACTGCTGGAGAATCGAGTTTCGGATCTTGCATTGATCCTGATGTGTCAAGATAGATGACTGCATCAGGAACTTTGAATTTTCTATCAGCGTGCAGAGATGGAACGTATTCTCGTTGTTTACTAATTCCAGGTAGAAGTTTTCTTCCTCCATGAAATCTATTCCACTGATTCATCGAGTCTCCAATACTAAATTCTCTGTTTCGTGCAGGGTACATGTCATTACGTTCTACCTTGAGTGGTTTTTTTACAATTGGAATTCCAAATTCAATTGCTTTTCGTGCATAGAATGGGATGCAATTATCATTCCAGTTGATTTCTGTTCTTTCTAATCCAGCACGTTTTGGCACAGGAGTTGGAGGTTCAGGATCTTTTCCGCGTTCTTTAGCCACAAAATCTCGAAGTGCATCGTATGTCCGTTTTCCCTGTTTTTTTATGATGTCATTTAATGCATCGCTAATTTGGCTATCTGTGAAATCATTTACCCACATACCATGATGTCCGTGGCTTCCTGGACGTGGCTTTCCCTTTTTACTATCACGAGAACCGGTCTTTGGTTCAGTGCCTGGAATTTGCGGTTTATTTGCCAAAAGATCTTGTACTGCATCGCCAAATCGAAGAAGTTCCGGCCACAAGTCGTGTGCATTTCTGAATACTTGTGAATCAACCCCGTACTCGGAATTTTTGTAAATGCTAAAGTCAGTCATTGCAAGGTCAATCATGCGTTCGCATAAGATTTGTTCAATTGGAGCATCTCCAGGTTTTGCTCGTGATCTGAAGTAGGTTTTTTTATTCTCGCGAGCTTTTTCTTCAAGTGTAATTTCCTCTTTTTGTAGTGCTTTGAATGTAGCGATTAATTTCTTTTCGCCAAGATCATCATCAACAAATTTGCCGATTGTGTGGTGCTGGTAGAGAAGAGTCATTAATCTGTCAAGCGCAGCACCAGTTTGCGATTTTGCACTTATCGCATTCATTGTTCTGTACACCGCACGCAAATCCTTTCCACCTGTTTCTTCAAGCATTAAATGAATGTTTAGCATGCCATCTAAATGATAGTTTAGAATGTCTGGTGCTTTTTCTTGCCATTGTGCGCGTGAGAGCATTGCAAGGTACAAGAACGTGCTTAGTTCACGTGGACAAAGTACGTAGTGTCCTAGTTCATGTTTCAACACTCCTTCCAGTGCACTTGTGGTATCAAGACCATGTTGTGCGAGAAGATCAATGAATTGTTCCTGCACTTTGATTTGTCGATTGGCAAAATCAAACTCTGCTGTTTTTACTTTGTAATCCTTAACTAGCAACGGCGTCGTATGAATAATTACTCCAGGAAATGAATAGAAAACTGAATCCCACGCATCAGCTAGCGCATCTTCTAGACTTGACACATTACCTCTTTGTTCGTGCGATTTCTCGAATCCCGAAGAAATTCTTATTTGCTTCAATGCTTGTAGTCGTAATCATGTTCATTTTTCTCTCTCATCATTGTCTCTTTTCACAGTGGCGGCAAATATTTTTAGGAATGGATGGTCAATTTCTGCTGCTTTTTCCACTAGTTTCGTTGCGCGAGCTCGTTGGGACTCACTTAGAAGGGCTCTTGACGTCGGGTCTCCATACGCATTAATCAAGCTACAACGCGCGTATACTTGTGTTGAAAAATTTCCAGTGCATATTTCCACCATTTTTGTTGCCAAGAATAAGTCTTCACGTGGATTGTTGTAACACACAGTGTTTGGATCTCGCGCGCTATCTCCCCCAGGCCCTCCATCTGCTTCCCTTTCTCGTCTGAATGTATCAGACCATTGCAGTCTGTGCGCAAGCACGTACGGTGCAACTGCTGCAACATGACTGATAGTCACGTTTTCTTCATTGAGTAAGTAGGCAACAGATTGACTGTATCTTCTTATCGCATCAATTGCTCGTGGAGAAATTCCGTTAGTAAAGCACACTCCTGCCAGATCTTGGGTGTGAGTATTAACGACAAGTGCTTCATTACTTCGTTTGAATCCCTTCCAGCCGTTGTAATTTCCTTCAGCTTCCATGCAGTCAAGAAACACGCGAGCTTCAACACTGAATCTAACTCCGAGAATTTCATCAACTAATCCAGACAAATCAGCGTTGAGTTCAAGTGAGTCCAATCTACTTTTGTATTCTTTAGAATTCGCTGTAGCAACAGATTTTAATTCCTCAATTCTAAAGTCTGATTGATTGACTGCATGTATGATTTTTGATGTTGTTGCAGGATCAACAAGATTGTTACGAATGCGTGATTCTGCCTCTCGAATTTCATCCGATGCAATGCCTTGATATCCTTGTTCAACACTAAATGCGAATCGATCACACATCGCGGGAATGATTATATTGTTCGCGCCATCAGGATGATTTGTTGTCGCATAGAAAGGAACTTTTCCACCAGAATAACTTGCATTAAGGTATGATACTCTTCCTGTTTGCATCCAATTAAGTAGCACTGCTTGCTTTCCTTCAGGAAGTCGATTGAATTCATCAAGGATTACTGCCCAAAGTCCAACACCCATCTGCCAAATAACTTTTTCACGGCCTGTTTCCAATCTTCCATAGTCAAGACGTGCAATGAGTTCTTCTTTAGTTTGTTCTGGAAAGCCCTGTAATTGGCTAGCCGCGTACATATCAAGAGGAATTCCTGAACGAACTGCACTAATTACTTTTGCAGTAGTAGTTTTGCCAGATCCTGGCTCTCCAACAATGAGCATGTTGTCATTGAATTCGTATCCTAGCATGAGCATGGTAAGATTCCATGCGCGAAGAACTCCGCCTCCGCTCCTGTTCAAAGGTTTTCTGCGATTTTTCACGCAAGTAATTGTTGGCACGTGAAGTTCAGAGCGATCGATAATGTATTCGTTGCTTAGTTTATCTCGCAGGTTTGTAAATCGTTGTTGAATGACACTCATGTTGGGCTCCCTGATGTTTCTATGATTATTCTGACACCATTCTTACACGAACGCCATTTATAAGTCTTCGTTACTGCGAGGGGGTTATATCTTTTCGATTAGCGTTATTGCGTATTCCCAAAGCGCTCCGATTTTCAGATCAGCTGTGCGAGAATAAATGAATTATCTTCGACTAGTTCTTGTTTTTGTAATTCGTTTTTTTTATATTGATGTGTCAAGATTGAGAAGTTATTCTAATTGTTCAAATTCGTTTTTCGCGTACTTCTCCATTTTCTGCCAAAAGTTCAATCTTACTTCCGTATGGAAGATAGAGATTTTGTAAGGTTTTGAATGCAGCGTCATCATACACTTGAAATATGGAATTAGTTGCTTTGTCAATAAATCCTATTTGTGGACTTGGCGCTTTGCTGAATCGGAATACTGAATTTTTGGATTCATAACCAACTGGACCTGTGACCTCGCCATGAAAGTCAAGATTGAGATATTCGCCTGTGCTGCCTGGACTTTCTGCGTTTCCGTGAATCGTTGCATTGATGTGGCTTGAATTATAGAAATTATACTCACCTAGATTTCCAACTATGTCAATAGTGTATGGTTTTTCTTTGCTTCCACGTAAAAAGACACCAAAATAAGGCAGGCTTGCTTGATCTGGAAGAATAATATGAAATGAATTATGTCCGTTATCATATGCTTTTTTCATAAGTGCGCTGAGTGCGTAGCCCAAATAATAAAATGCAGTAGAGTCATGATAATT
>JAHFPE010000086.1 GCA_023261345.1 Candidatus Woesearchaeota archaeon | reverse complement strand
CTGTTACAGCAATGACATAATAATCAATTTGTTTTTTTGGTTGTGGTAAGAGTCCTTTTTCTTGCAGTAAAAGTGCAAGTGTTGCATATCCTATTGCAAATCCAGTTGCGCACGTTTGTTCTCCGCCAATTAATCCAACAAGGTTATCATAGCGTCCTCCTCCCGCGATGCTTCTAAAGTTTCCTTCGTTATCAAAGCATTCAAATACTGTTCCAGTGTAGTAGTCAAGTCCTCGTGCTGTTGAGAGCGAAAGACAGATGCTTGGTGAATTGAGTAGCGAACAAACTGCATTTAGCTCGTTAAGTCCTTGTCTTGCTCTCTCGCTTAGTTTCCATGTTGACAAACGCGCAAGAATCCATGCGGGAGTTCCTTTAAGTTCAAGTAATGTTTTGAGTTCTGTTATTTGCGCTTCTGAAAACTGTTCCTTTTGGCATTCAATTACGAATTCTTGTGGAGTTATTTTTGTTGCTTTGTCAATAACTCGAACTGCAGTTGCAATTTTGTCGTTTGAAACAATTCCTTCTAAAAGTCCTTCGAGGAGATTTCTGTTATTTAGCCGCACAACAAAATCTTTTTCTGAAAGTCCCAGATTCTTGAGGCATGCAATGAGTAAATTAATGCATTCTGCATCTGCTTCTGCTCGAGTGCTGCCGAACAATTCCACGCTTAATTGATAGAATTCTCGAAGTCTTCCTTTTTGTGGTCGTTCATACCTCCACATTCTACTGATGCAAAACCACTTCACTGGTTTTGGAAGAGTGCGCTGGTTTTCAACAAACATTCTCGAGAGTGGCACAGTGAGATCAAAGCGTAATGCAAACTTTTCTTCTCCTTTTGGTTCAAGAACAAATAGTTGTCGAGTGATTTCATCACCAGATTTTGCAGTAAGAAGCCCGACTGGTTCTATTGCTGGTGTTTCAACTTCTAAAAAACCAAACTGTAGTGCAGTCTTTCGAAGTGTATCAAATACTTTTTTCTGAACTTCTTTTTCTTGCGGTAAAAAGTCCTGTGTGCCTGTTACTTTTTGAAATGCCATTGTGTGTTCCTCCGTCTTATTCTATATAAACATTGCTTCTTCTAATTCAAAAACTGTTTTCTTTTGCTCGAAAAGCATATAGGTCTTTTTCTGCTTCAGGATTTCTGAGTATAACTCCATCGCTTTGATAGAGGACACAGAATATTCCAAGACCGGATTTACGCGATTGTGTTCCAGTTACGACAATATCAATTGCGTAGTCAATGCTCGCATCTGCAGCAGCAGTAACATCTACTTTGCCTTCTAAAGAAATAATTGTTGGCATTTTAATTTTGGCATTGCTAAGTGCGTCACTCAAGTATTTCCGCCGAAGGAACAGTTCATATCTTTTTGGAATCACAATTTTTTTGTCTCCCAGATAAGGTATTCTTGTTGCTTCAGAATACAATTCAAACAACGGAAAAGAACTCATGGGACGTGACGCATATGCTTCTTTGTAGACGTCTAAGGGCATTCCGCCTCGTCCAAGAACACAAAGCGAAGGTAGTCCAAATATTGCTTCTTGGTAAGGTCCTTTGAATCCCAAGTTAAGCTCAACTTCAATTGTGGACAGAGGATACAGCGACTCCTTCAACTCTTCATTAAAAAAGTCTTCATTCAAAGAATCACGCTCACGCGAAAGCATAATAGATTCGTAATTTCTAACGAGGTCAGCACCTGTTATTCCCATCACGAGATTTTTGGAATCCTTTTGTAATTCCACTAATTCTGGTATTTGTTCTCCTCGCGCTTCAATCCACGAAATGTTTTTGTATTGTGCAGCTATTTCTTTTAGTCCTTCTTCTCGTACGAACGCAAGGCCCCTATTTGTTGGAACATAGACAGTGAACGCAATCAGCATCTTTCAATGCGCGACCTCCAACAGTTCGTTCTTCACTTTCTTTTGTTTTGATGTTTGTTGTCATACCATTTCCTCCTCGTTTAAAGCCCGTCGGCTGCTATTGATTAGTACGCTACAATCACCACATACTAATTGAATGAGAAATTTTTCAGTACGAACGATGCTACGAATGAATAAACTTCTAATTATGATGAATAAACTCCAAGTTACAATGAATAAAACCACCACATTTTAATTGAGAAATACGAGTAGAGAAATCTAGTTTACGCTCAATGAATGCAACCAACTCTGGATGTCATATTTAAGAGGTAATGCGTTGAAGTTTATAAAACTTACGTTAGTGAAATCGCTACGTTTCGTTTAGAAATCTTTGAACTTCATCCTTAAGAATGTTGCAAAAAATTCTGGGGAGAAGTCTTTTGGTGTTTGTTTCATCCAGATAACTTGTTTGTTCCATTCTATGTCATTTGGATTTTGTTTTGGGATAACTTGTTGAAGATAAATTCCGCTCTTAAGAGAGTCATCTTGATGGCAAAAAACACCCATGAGATCTGAATAGCAAACTGGCATAAGAAGTGCTTTTGGGTTTTTTGTAGAGGTTGTAATGCCGGTTTTATTTGGGACGTTGCTTTCTGGTTTTAAGTGCTTGCCTGTCATAAGGAAAGTGCGATTATCAATAATAACTTCAAGGCAGCAATAGGGAATGCGTTTTACTGCGCAAAATTCTTTGAGCATTGCAGGATCAGTTTCTTCTTTTGGAGGAACTTGCTCGAGTATTCCTGTTTCAATAACGTGCGCTCTAATTCTAAAGCATTCCAAATAGGAGACAGAAAATCCGAGCACGTGTAATACAAGACCTAGTGCAGGAGTGCATTGATGGCAATGTCCAGAAAATACTGCAAATTTTTGATCCCAAAAACCACAATTTTTAAAGATCCACTCATATCCTCCGTTCCATAATTCTTCTGCTACATTCAAAACTGTATCATGATCATTTTCACAAATAAGGTGCGCGAACTCATTTTGAATTACATCGAAATTCAGATGTGGAAAAATATCACTCCAAGTAAGGGTTAGCCCACGGTACGTTAAATTCAAAAACTCTTTTCCAAGATCCATTCTCATCAAAAATTGTGTTCTCTTTATAATTATTCTTCAAAAAAAATAATTAAACAGAAAGCTTTATTACTGCCTTGATTTGCTTCCCTGTGGAATCAATTTATGCGAGGTGTTTTTGATGACAAAAATTACAGTTCTAATGATTGGTGTTCTTGCATTGCTTATTGTCGCTTGTGCGCAAGAGACTCCGATTGAACCAAATGTTCAAGTTGCTGTTTCTAATGAAAACGCCAATGTTGCAGTACAAACTAGTTCAACTGATGCGAGCACTGATCTTAAGAGCGTCTTCTCATCAGGTAATGAATTTACCTGCACTGTTAATGTAAATGGAACGAACGAAAAGATTTACGCCAAAATGGACTATATGCGAGCAGATGTTATCTCAGAAGGAAAAGAAGCACATACACTTGTCGCAGGAAAAGAAGTGTACATTTGGACTGCTGAGAACTGCTACAAAATGTCAGCTTCAGCGCCGCAAGGTTCATCTGTTCAATCAGCACCGCAATCAAGAGAACAAATTGAGACACAAGCAGTTAACGTACATTGCACTCCTGGCGTACCTAACAATGTGTTCACGCCACCAAGTAATTGCCAAGACCTTAATGCGATGTTGCAACAAGCGCAACAACTAGCTCAACAAATACCACAAGCGAATCCGCCCTCGCCCGAATCAAACGTTCAAGACTCGTAATGATCGGCAAACTCCGCAGATCACGATTAGGAGTAGCATCGACTTTCAATTATGTACTGTTTACAACTCAAATACATTCTTTAATTCTTGCACAGCTCTGCAAACCCTTCCATATTTTTCAGTCATCAACGGCCAATTGAAAACACGCTCTTCACAGTCCGGAAAATCGCTCTTCTCGGTTCTTTCGGACAGCAATAAAAGTGCAGTCGGAAACGTTTTCATTACACTCTGCGCATCAGTAGTAATTATTTTTCTCCCATAATCTTTCTCGCATGAGCTAAGTTCTGATACAGAAAATAACGTTCTATTGATGGGATTTGGATGGTGTTCTTCAATTAACTTTTTCACAGACCCAGCACCAAGCATATGATACGCAGCTATCAAAGCAAGATTGTCTTGTAAATCAACATACGTTTGATCTCTAAGTAGGACTTTGTTCGCTGGCAGGTAAGACTCGGTAGGAGAAATTACATAGGATCTTCGTACACCCCCATATCGTCCTGGAAGAGTGGCGAGAACTACAGCGCAAGAGTAGGTAAGTAAATTTCTTTGCACCAAGTTTTGCACAAGAGGGGGAAGACTTAGAAAAGCAAATGCTTCTCGAACAAGTTCTTCTCTTTTTCCAAGAATGCGGCTGAATGCAGATATTGAAATGGGCGAAGTAGTTTCTCCTCGGAGCTTTTTGTATAGTAAGAACCAATGTTCTGCACGCTCTGAAGGAGAGAAGGGTTTTTGTGAGTCTTCAGTAATTTGCAATATTACTCTATCAAATGGTTCAAGGTTGCTGATATTAATGCATCGTAACGTAGGAATTCCGGCAAGAGTTGCTGCACGGAATCTACGATGTCCAGTAATGATTTTGTACATGCCATTCTCGGCATTTTCAATAAGTATTGGCTCTATTTGTCCTG
>JAHFPE010000085.1:4163-4631 GCA_023261345.1 Candidatus Woesearchaeota archaeon | reverse complement strand
GATGTACATAAATACTTCAATCCGTATGATAGTCCATATGAATGTTTTATTGCATTCATGAATGTGCTACAGGACATCAAATTACAAACAGAACAAAAGGAGGAACAACAATGGCTCAAAGTAAACTAAAAGTGTTTGAAACACCCGCCTGGTTCTGGCAGGAACAAAGCGGAAGAAATGAGGATGGCGCTACCTTTGCTCGAGTTTGTCATCCAGCAAAAGCATTTATTGCAAGTAGTGGTGAAAGATATACGAGCATGGATGAACTTGCAAAAGGGCTTTGTAAAATGCCAAGAACTACTTTTCTTCATCATGCAAATAGCAGCAAAAACGATTTTAGCCTTTGGATTGCAGATGTGTTTGGAAATAGAGAACTTGCTGCAGCAATAAAACAGGAGAAGAATCCGGTTACAATGGCAAAGCATATCGAACGCCACACCCTTCCATAAAAAAAAAAACGAAAGGAAA